>JAEZRL010000091.1 GCA_023440945.1 Bacteroidota bacterium | reverse complement strand
CTTCTACATTATCCCTGATAGGCTGCGAATAATTTAAAAGAAGACCCGGGATCTTCGTTAACTGTTTATCCATGTCATCAATAAGCGATTCGGTTGTTCTTCCTTTTTTCCATTCATGCTTTTGCTTCAGGTCAACAGCTATTTCCACATTGAAAAAACCTTTGGGGTCAGTTCCGTCATTTGTTCTGCCTATTTGTGCAAGTGTATGGTTAACTTCAGGAAAATGCCCAATAATCTCCGTCATTTTATCAGCTATTTCCTTAGATTGCTCGAGAGACGCACTCATTGGCAACTGTGCTTTTACCCATAAAGCACCTTCATCTAACTCAGGCAAAAATTCTGAACCCAGGAATCTTGCTGACATAAATGTAAGCGCCATTACCGTCAGAGCTATTAATAAGCTCAGTTTTTGATTCTTATAAGTTTTAGCAAATAGGAACCCGATTCCTTTTTCGAAAAACGAGACAACAGGATTGTGCTTTTCTTTTACATTTTTTTTCAGCAGAATACTTGATAAAGCCGGCACTAATGTTAGCGTAAAAATTAATGCGCCAAGTAAAGCGAAGGTTAAAGTGTAGGCAAGTGGAGAAAACATTTTTCCTTCTACTTTCTGAAAAGCAAAAATGGGGATTAAACATGTGATGATGATAAGCTTTGAAAAGAAAATCGGCTTCCCCATTTCTGTACCTACCTGCTTAAATAAGCCCAGTTTTGCCAGCTTATTAAACTTTGCCATGCCCACTTCCTGCGATTTGTGACCCAACGCCACAAATAAACCTTCTACCATAACTACGGCACCATCTATGATGATCCCAAAATCGACAGCACCCATAGAAAGCAGGTTGGCGCTCATGCCCTTTAAACGCATACACATAAAAGCAAAAAGCAATGATAATGGTATTATAATGCTTACCGTTACTGTGGTACGCCAATCGGCCATAAAAATAAATACGATGCATGTTACCAGTACGATCCCTTCAACAAGATTGTGGAGAACGGTTTGCGTTGCAAAATCCATTAAAGTAGTACGGTCGTAAAACGGACTTATTTTTACATCTCTTGGTAAAATACTGCCATTCAGTTCCTGCACTTTTTCATGTATCAGCTTTAAAACTTCCGTTGCGTTTTCCCCCTTACGCATTACAACGATACCCTCTATAACATCTTCATCTTTATCTCTTGTTACAAGGCCCAATCTTGGTTTTCCCGCTTCAACAACTTCTGCCACATTTTTTACCAGGATAGGCACTCCGTTCATATTTGTAATAATGATATTTTCTATTTCAGAAACATCATTTAGTAAACCGATACCTCTTACAACATAAGCCTGTCCATTCTTTTCAATTACATCTCCGCCTACATTAATATTACTTTTTGCAACAGCATTATAAACATCAAGAGAAGAAAGGCCATATTTAAGAAGATAATTGGGGTTAACGCTTATCTCGAAACTCTTTTCTTCGCCTCCAAAACTATTTACATCAGCCACGCCGGGAATTGATTTGAACTGTCTGTCCAATATCCAGTCCTGAATTGTGTAGAGATCATGAATGCTTCGGGAAGAGCTTTTTAAAGTATAGCGATAAATTTCACCTGTTGGGCCGTATGGCGGCTGAACATCCGGCTTAATTCCGTCTGGCAAATCAACATTGGTGATGCGGCTTAATACCTGTTGCCTTGCAAATGCATCATCTACATCGTCATCAAAGATCAATCGCACGTACGAAAGTCCGAATGACGATGTGGTTCTGAGATTAATTTTCTTTTGAACGGAATTTAAAACCGTTTCCAACGGGATTGTCACAAATTTTTCGACTTCTTCAGCACTTCTTCCCGGCCATTGTGTAATAATGATTATCTGCGCATTGGTAACATCGGGAAATGTTTCTATCGGTGTTTTTTTATAACTTATAAAACCAATTACAGCAAGCACTGCGGTAAGAAAGAAAACAAAATAGCGGTGCCGTAATGAAAAATGTATTATTTGCCTGATAAACCTGTTCATGATATTTTTTCTTAAAACCCAACTGAAGTTGTGCGTTTTATTCGTTTAATAATTGTTGAAAGATGAGCAGTTGATTTTTAGTGATAACTTTTTCTCCAGCCCTAACCCCACTGTATAAATAGGTTTTATCACCTACTGTTTTCATGATATTTACTGCGCTTACACGCATATTATTATTGTTGGCATATACTACTACATAGTCTTTACCACTTTGCGAGATCAGCGATTTTGTAGGGACACATAAAGATGTTTGTGATTCGGTATTTGTTACCAGTACCTCTGCAAACATCTCCGGTTTCAATAAAAGATCCGGGTTCTTCAAACGTATAAGAACACGCATGGTTTTATTAGATGGATCTAATACTTCGCTTGTTTTATCTATTTTTCCATAAAATATCTTACCTGGGTATGCGAGTGTAGTTACCTCTACGTTTATGCCCGGCCTCACTTTTGAAATATCTGCTTCAAATACATTTGCCCATACCCATACATCTTTAAGATCGGATATAGTAAACAGGCTTTCTGCATTATCGGGCCGAATAAACGCGCCGTTGTTAATATTCTTTTCAACAACATAACCGCTGATAGGGGCAGTAATTATATAAGTACCACCCGGCTCTGTATCACCATTGCCGTTAAGAAATGACTGGATTTTGTTTTTGGCAGCCAGTGCTTTCCGGTAATTCTGCAAAGCTTCGGTATAATCTTTTTCACTTGCAATGCCATTATTGTATAAGGCATGTGCATTTTCCATTTCTCTCTTTGCAATATTTATATCAGCTTCGGCGCCGGATAGATCGGCGTAATTACCTGCTACATCAGCACTTTTTATCACAGCCAGCACTTGCCCTTTCTCCACTTTGTCTCCTAAGGTTATTTTAGAGCCGAGCACTTGTCCACCGCTTCGGGGATATACTTTTACCACGCTGTTCTCATCAAAATTTATTTCACCACTCAGGGTAAGTGCATTATCAATTTTGCAAAAGGAAACCGTATCCGTGTCTATCATTTTAGCCATTGTATCGCTAAGTACAAAACCTGTTTTTTCAGTGTCGTTTTTCTGCACCTGCTTCCGCTGGCATGACATGATGAGTGCCGGCAGAATAAGAACTATAAAAAATGTTTTTTTCATGTTATTAATTATTTACCTGTTAAACACATTCACCCCTACCTGGTAATTCAATTCTTCTTTTGATAACTGCATATTCAGTTGTTGCTGTATCAACCGCAGTTGCGATTCTTTAAAAGCATCGAAGAAATCAAGGAATTCCAACAAGCTTATTTGACGCTGCTGGTAACTCTCCAGCATTTTATTAAACATTGCCTCGTAATTTTTATAAAAATCAAATTGCTCTGCATTATTCTGCTGAAGAGTTAGTACATAATTATTATAAGCTGAGATTATGTTATTGCGTAATTCCGTTTCTGCATTTTGTGTAATAGCCTGCTGTTGTTTTACCGTAAATTCTGCGGCCTTTATATTTCCCTGGTTTCGGTTAAAAACAGGTATAGGCAGAGATATGGATAAACCAAAATAATTAGGAGCAAAGTTGCTGTTCTTATCAAAACTGGGCCCGATAGAAACATCCGGCACACGCAATGCTTTTTGATAAATAAGATTCTGCTGTTCGTATAAATTCTGAGTTTGCTGCAGTAGATAATAAGAATTGTTTTGCATTCCCAGTTGCATTAACTCATGAACAGTTCCTACTGTTTCCGGTATGTTCTTATCCTCTTCCGGAAGAGAAGGCTGAATAAAAACATTGTTATCAACCGCAAGTAATGAACGAAGATCAGTTTGAGTAGCGTTTATGGTTTTCCTGATCTCCGTAACATCCTGTTGAAGCGATATATGCACGGCCTGAATGCGCAGGTAATCTTTTTGCGCAATATTGCCAAGGTTTAATTGCAGGTGCATCGCTTTCAGCAAACGTTCTGTTTCAACCAATTGGTTCTTTGAAATTCGAAGCGATTTTAGCTGGCTTTGCAAAGTATAGTAGCCGGATACGAGTTGATAATGCAGGTTACGCATCATATCCTGCAACTGTAATTCATTCAATTTAGAATTGGTAACAGCAAGGTTTATTGCTTTGCCGCGTTTACCCGCTGTTTTTATCAATTGCTCTATCTGGATATAATATTGGCCGCCGGTTACACCATCAATGTTTTTATTATAAGGTAAAAAATGCCTGTCCGCAGCTATAACCTGGTCTGTATTCAATA
>JAEZRL010000036.1 GCA_023440945.1 Bacteroidota bacterium | reverse complement strand
ATTAATCCATTATCTATTGCATCCATGAAATGAATGCCGCCATAAAAACGGCTGATAGCAGCTTCTTCTGCGGCGCTATTAAAAGAACTAAATGTACGCGGCGGTAAGCCATATTGAACTTCTACATCATCTGTAAAAGAAAACTGATTACCAAAGAAATGTGTTAAAATAGTAGCGGAAGCCGCCGAAATAACAGAGTGGCCGCTTAAGTATTCAGGAAAAGGCGGTGTTTGCAATAAAGGTTGCCATGTAGGATCGATATATTTGCGGATAGCTGTTTCCGGACGAATACGATTGCTCCTGAACTTTTCATCCCAACAACAAATAAATCCATCCATCAAACCAACTGACAGAACTGTAAATATTTGCATGGACTTATCAAACCCTACTTTTTCTTTTGCACATGCTACCCCTGCAATACCTAGCCAGTGAGCGCCGGGAGATATTTTTTTAATGCCATACATTAAATGCCCGTTATCCTGCATGGCAAAAGGATTACAATCCCAAAATGCTGCAATTCCCTGTTGCTCTTCTGTTAGTTCATTTCCTGCTTTATAATTCGCTTCTATCAACTTAAAAAAAGGTGAGCCTTTTATTGTACTGAATTCAACAGGTGGCTCAGGCTTAAACTGGTTGCAAGAATCCAATATAAATGGCCTTACTGTATTAAAATGTGGTTCAACGGCTTCGAAATAACCGGGAGGCGTAGGAAACCATGACCCTTCTTTATTTAGCGGAGTATATCGGGGAAGATTGCTTATCTTATTATAATTATCTGCTTTTGCATAAGCTAAAATCTGCTTACTTATTGTCTGCGCATATTGCAGAGAATTATTAATTGTCTCTTTATCAATCCCGGCATTTTTACAAGAATCAAGAAACTTTGTTTCGTATTCGTCCATCAACTTTCCTGAAGGATGCATTTTTTTTGCGGTTTCCATCATAGCAAGCAAAGCTGCTAACTGATAGGAATAAGGGGATGATACTCCTGGCGTTTGAACAAGAGGGTAATCATTCAATTTACCATGCATGCTTTCAAACTCCCTGTTGTTTTGGGCTACAACTTCATAACCTGCAAGACACGTGTACGAAAAAAATCTTGTGGCAAGAGGCGGGTTGGTTATATCGTGCACCATAATATCTGTCATCTTTATAATAACATCATTGATATTACGATTTGTAAAATCAGGAAGTTGTTTTTGTTGACAACCGCAAATACCAATAGCACAGATAATAACTATTGCAATCTTTGAAGAACTGCTGAATAAAAATTGTTTCAAGTGTTTTGTAAAAAGTAAACAAAACAAAATAGCAGTAAAAACAAAACAAAATACAATTAAAAAAGAGGCCATATTGATTACTTATTGCAATTGATATGCTGTCAACGATTGTTGATTGATACCAAATAATAATGTTTTATTTAAATCAAGTACGCTGCGGACATCTCCTCTCAGTTTAAAACCGGACTGCTGCTGATTGATATAGCTAAAGCCTCCTTTACCATCTCCTTTAAGCAAGATACCATAATTTGCGTCAGACTTACCAAAACGTAAGCGTGCATAATTGATATTACCACAAAGTAAAACATCTTTATTTCCATCCTTATCAAAATCAAGTGAAGTGATTGTGAAAACAGGAGAGAACTGCGCTTCAATCGGTAATTTCTTTTCATGAAACTTTCCATCATTTCCGCTTTCAAAATAGGCAGTACTTAATTTGTTTGCCATTAAATGTTTTGCATCTTTCATCTCATCTTCTGAAAATAAATCCTTTATCGTTGCATCTGCATAGCCTTTATAATCAGGAAAGCGGGTTCGCATAGTACTCATTTGATCTAAAAGCTCATCTCTTGAAATATAAGGATAACTTTTTCCCTGTATATAAAAACAAAGAATGGGATCTACAGAGCCATTATCATCAAAATCTTTGTAATACATTTCAGCAGGTTCTTTATCGCTTACTTTACATTGATCATTCATTCCCTGGTTGCCAATAATTAAATCCGGTTTCCCATCTTTATTAAAATCATCTATCAAAATCTTGTTCCACCAACCACTGTAATCTTTATTAAAATAATCTTTCGTTTTGTCATCGAGTTTATTATTTGTATTGATGAAGACCGTTACAGGCATCCATTCACCTACAAGCAGCAAGTCTTTTTTATTATCCTGATTCAAGTCTAGCCATACAGCATCTGTTACCATTCCGATATTTTGGAGAGAAGGTGCTATTGCAGCAATTTGATCAGTAAAGTTGCCTTTTCCATCATTGATGAGCAGAAAACTTTTGGGTGTTTCGGGATAACGACCCGGTATCACTCTCCCTCCAATAAATAAATCTATGTTTCCATCTCCATTTACATCACCAGCCCTTACACAGCTTTTGCTTACAAGCATTTGAGGTAAAGCATTAACGCTTTTTGTAAAGTTACCTTTACCATCATTTATATAAAGACGATCCTGCAATAATGGATCGTTAGGAGTGAAATTATGATACCCGCCACTTGCTACATATAAATCGGCAAAACCATCTTTGTTAACATCTACAAACAAAGCATCTGCATCTTCGCTTGCTTTATCTGCTTCAAATGAGGCTTGGGGTTTTGAAATAAAGCTTCCGTTTTTCTGTTGAAGATATAAAGCACCAGGCTGGCCGGCACCTCCACCGGCATAAATGTCTTCAAGTCCATCGCCATTAACATCTCCCTTTACTAAACAAGGACCTGAAAAAGAAAGTGGGTTAACCATTAAAGGTTGCCGTTTGAAATCATTCAGATTATTTTGAACATTTTGATATTTTACCAGAGAATTAATTTCTTTGAATATTGTTTTGTGCGAAGGATGAACGTGTTTTCGTTGCCCAGCATCTTTTTCATATAATGTAAGCTCCTGGTTTGCCCTTACGTCTGTAATAAGTTGCTCTTTACCACCAAGCCATACAACTTTAAGAGAATCAATTGCAGTAATATTACCCAAACCAAAGTGAAGAACCGGTGTAACGGTGGACTGGTAACCTCTTGCAGGCATTTGTTCAAGATACTGTTGCTGATCTTTTGTATAGATATAAACTTTAGCGCCGATACCATCCGTATTTTTTTGCCCGCCTTTCAATTTCACCTTCAGGTAATGGTTTTGCAATAATTTATTGGCATCATTTCGATAAATAAACGCGGTTGGATTAATATTATTTACAATCAAATCCAAATCTCCATCGTTATCCAGGTCTGCGTAAGCAGCACCATTACTATTTGAAGGAACATTTAATCCCCAGCCGTTGCCTACATTGGAAAAGGTTAGATCACCGTTGTTTTTAAACATATAATTGGTGATATTTGATGAAGGCATTTGCTGCAATATCTCTAAAACTTCTTCACGTCTTAATCTTCCTTTTTGTTGAACATAATCATTCATGAACTTCAGAAAATCCATGTTTGTATAATCCCTTTTGAAGCCATTTGTTACATAAAGATCTTTCCATCCATCATTATCATAATCAGCAACCAATGGCGCCCAACTCCAGTCTGTGTTTGAAATACCGGCTAACTGTCCAATCTCGCTAAAAGTTCCATTACCATTATTTAGTTGCAACACATTTCGCATATACTGATAATAAAAACCCGACCTAAGCGTGATATCAAACTTTTCATAATTATCTGAAGAAAATAATAATTTTTGGCGGCGATTATCTTCTGGCAACATATCTAACACAAAGATATCCGGGAGACCATCGTTGTTAATATCCGAAATATTATTGCCCATTGAAGACCGCGATGTA
>JAEZRL010000026.1 GCA_023440945.1 Bacteroidota bacterium | reverse complement strand
CTGTTAGGTTCATCGCCGCTATCACGCATAAAAGCGATAATATCTCCATTTTTTCTTTGTGCAAGTGCAGGCTGAATCGGGCCTCTGCCAACAACAGGAAGTGAAGATTTCCAGGTCGTTCCATCATCATCTGAAATTGCCATTAGCGACATATTAAAACCATCAGAATATAAGGGCAGAACTATTCTGCCATTTTTTAAGATAAGTGGGTGAATACGTGTCATCCAACCGGTGCTTCTTTTTGAAATATCTTTACTTGCGTCAATGATCATTTCATCATATTTTGGCGCATAAGCCGACGATCCATTCCCGGCATCGGGAAGCTGCTTAAATTTTGATTCGGTTTCCTTTGCAAAACTTTCATCGGGTTTTAGTAAGATATTATCCTGCCAGTTCCATATTGGTGCTTCTTCACCGTTATAATCAACAGAGGTTTTGAAACGTAAAACAGAATTCTCCCAACGATTTGCCTGAACGGCTATCCAAACAAGAAATAATTTTCCTTTTGCATTTAAGAACAATACAGGGTTGCAATCAGGAAGACCATACGTATCTGCAAGTTCGAAAGATTCACTCCAGTTTGAAGCTCCTTTTTTTAATCTTGCTCCCATAATTTTTACATCATCGGCATTCCTTTCTCCACTTCCATAAAACCACGCTGCCAACAAATCACCATTTGGTAAACTAATAATGCTGCTGCCATGAACATGTTTCTCCTGCATCGGAAAGATCAACTCTGCTTTCTTTGTTTGCACAGGTTGCCGGTCTTGTGCGGATGATGACAAAAAGTTTATAAAGAGAAAAAATAGGATGACGGTTTTTTTCATTCAGCAATTGTTAGGTTCGGTTGTTTTACGGATGTTTATCAAATGATACTTGTATAATTAAATAGCAGGATCAAGTCGTCCATCAGGCAGCAAAACATCCTCTACATTTACTTGTGTTATCTTTAAACGTGCACACCAGTTATTGAATTTATCATAGAGATTATCCAGTGCTAGCTTTTGTGCAGGACTTTGCTCTAAAGCATGCGCTCTGCTGATTGTCTTCACCGGCATTCCTCTCTTTCTAAGAAAATATTTTGCGCTCATGGGGTAAGCAATATGAATTAAAGGATCGGCCTGTGTTAGCTCAGATTGCAACCACTTTACCTCATCCTGCTTATTCGGGTTATTAACATTTTTGCACATCCACGCTATTACTTCAGGATAAAAATTTGCAGAGATACATGACATTCCCTTTGCCCCGGCTTGCATAGAGAACATTGCGTTTGGTGTATGAGCATCATAAAATTCAAATCCTGTTCTGTTTCTAACTAAATCGAGTTTGGCTTTTACTGAATCCTGCTGAATAGAAGTATCCTTATGAAATAAAAACCGGTTTGTTGTTATTAATTTTTCTAAAACAGAAGGAGACAAAATTCTTTTGTACGGAGCAGGACACTCATATAAACCTAATGGAACACTCCCTGTGAGCTGCAACATTTTATCAAAATTCCTAAGCAGGATCTCATCATTGTCTTCCACGTTCGCATAATGGCTTGTTATCAACACTACTGCATGAATGCCGGTGTCGTATATCTTCTTGGTAAATTCTGCTTTATCTTCTATGGTTAATCCAAATGATCCAGTTGCCACTACAGGAACACGTCCTTTTGCATATCTTACAACACTGCGTGTAAGTTCAAGTCTTTCATCCTCACTTATGCTATACATTTCGCTGCTAAGACAATTTGTAAAAAGACCTTTTGCACCTGCTGCTATATAAAATTCAACAAGCCTGTGTATTGCATCTAAATCAATTTTTGCCTTGAGATTATAAGGTGTAATCATCACGGGAACTAATTTCTTCTCATCCTGATTCATATATTAATCTGTTTGCAGGTTAGTGTTTTATTTTAGTGATCATACAGAGTATTTGTTTCACTAAAACCGTTGGGTTCAACTTTTCTCAAATCAATTTTTTTGATGCAGTGCGTGGTTGTGGTATCTGTTTCTTACATTCGTTATAAATACAATCCATTGGTTTTTCTGCAGCAATCTCTAACAAAAATAATACGTGATGCATGCGAAACATTCTTCTTTCTTTGCTTATTATTATAGAATATTACCACACTTTTAAAGAGATAATTTATTTGTTATTTTCAGGGCAAAGTTCTGTAATAAATCTATTCATTTTAATGAGCTTAAATACTAAACTTGTAATTGAAAGAAGTTGCGATTAAGCATACAGTTTTGTAAGTTTATTATGGAAAAATTGATTATACTTGATTCTTGATTGCTAATACCGATTGCTACTATAAATTTTTTACTGCTGCTGTTTAAACTATTGCTATATGAAACCCCATTTTCACAAAGTACCCCTTGGCTTGCAAAGTTCTTTTAGTATTCGTCATGATGTACAACAATATTTTCCAACACCCTGGCATTTTCACCCCGAACTTGAATTGCATTTTGTGGTAAAAGGTGAAGGACTTCGTTTTATTGGTGATAACATCAGCAACTTTTCAGCCGGCGAAATTTTATTATTAGGAGAGAGTTTGCCGCACACCTGGAAGTGCAGGGAAGAATATTTTGAACAGAAATGCGGATTGCAGGTTGAAGCTATTGTACTTCACTTTTTGCCTACCTGTTTGGGAGAAGATTTCTTGAAATTACCGGAAGCTTACTTGATATCTAAATTGTTTGAAAAAGCAAAAAAAGGAATGCTTATCACTGGTAAAACAAAAGAGAAATTAGCTAAACTGATGTATGCTGCGTTGAAAGCTGTTAATCTTGATCGCATCATCTTACTTCTTTCTATTATTAAAATTTTAGCAGAAACAAAAGACTTTACTTATATCGCTTCAGCACACGCATTTTATAAAACTAATGAAACTGAAAC
>JAEZRL010000487.1 GCA_023440945.1 Bacteroidota bacterium | reverse complement strand
TATATACGCATACAGAGTTGGAAGCACGTCATGAGATCGAACTGGAGAACTATATCAAAAAAGTACAGATAGAAGCACGTATTATGGGTGACCTTGCGTTGAATCATATTATTCCGGCTGCAGTTCGTTACCAGAATACCATCGCGGACAATATTTGCGGATTGAAAGAGGCAGGATTACCGGAATCAGCTTATGCCAGCCAGCTTGAAATTTTGAAAAAAGTTTCAAGACATATACAGGTTATTTATCAAAAAGTAGATGAGTTGGTTGAAGCAAGAAAAGTGGCAAACAACATCACAGACACCCGTACAAAAGCAATAGCTTACGAAAGCCAGGTAAAAGCGCCTTTCTTTGATGAGATACGTTATCATGTAGATAAACTTGAACATCTTGTAAGCGATAAAGACTGGACACTTCCGAAATACCGCGAAATGTTGTTTTTGAGATAGATAAAGTTTTAGTTACAAATGCAAAAACCTCACTTTTTATGGTGAGGTTTTTTTGTTTTAAGGTTGCTATTCGATTCCGGATTCAGCTTATACTTTCTGCGCTTTTATTTCAGCGTTTCTTAAATAAAATATTGCTTTTGCCAACACCGGCGATTTTTTTAAAGTAACCAGGTAAAACTGTAGTATTACTTATCAATCCATTTACCGGGCTTTCTTTTATACGTGTTTTGAAGTTTATTTTCATGGCTGTTACCGCGGTGTCTTTTGTTACTTCACCTTCTTCCTTTACGCCTTTTAATAACCGCAAAGAAAGCATTGCCAGTACAGCACCAATTACAAATAAAAAACTCCAGTGTTCCAATGCAAGCAGTTTGAAAATTGAAACACCGGTTTCAGTCTTCCATTGAAAGCTCCACGTCAGCTCACGATTGCCGAAATAATCTGCAAGGGTTCCGCCAACAATTGGTGCAATAGCAGAGAAAAGAGCATTTATCATGCTGCGGCTTGTAAGATAAACAATGGACTCATTTTTGGGCGCCAGCTTTAAACCAATGTTGGTTAATGCTAAATTGATTCCTGCTGTTGCAATGCCACTAAAAATGTTGATAACAACTAACTCTGCGATAGTTAATGCAGGACTTGAAGGCATGGCTATAAAAGCCCAGGCTGTTATACAAGCAACATATAAAGGTGCACAGATAGTGATAATGGTTTTATTACTGAACTGATCAGAATATTTTCCCCATAATTTAATAGAAAAAATACTGCTTAACTGTGTAAGTATTCCTAAGGCAATAATGTAAGACAAAGGAAGACCGATCGTTTTCATTAAATAAACAGAAAAGAAAGGCGTGGCAAGATTGATCGAAAACAACCAGAAAGCATTAAAGGTTAAAAGCTTTCTGAAGTTTTTATCCTTTACCGGTTTACCGAGTAATCTGAAAATATTTTGATTGGTTAATTGTGTTTTTGGTTCCGGCGTTCCGGAAAGAAAATATACGCCAAGCATACCAATTGCGCCACCTATAAGAAACATGATGGAATAAGCAGTTATTTCATAAGAAGGATAATGTGCTTTTATATAGTCAAGACTTACCGCAATTGCTAAACTTAAAATAACATTGAGTGATTGTGTAAGTCTTCCGCGATGAGAAAAATAAGAACCTAATCTTTTTTCAGGAACAAGATCTTTCATCCAGGAGTTCCAGCTTGGTCCTGCCAGGGAACCAAAGAGATAATGAAAGAAAAGTACAAATATCAGTACCTGCAAACTTGTTCCATGCGAGAATAAAAACGGCAGCGAACCAATAACAAGTAAAGGGAAACGTGCAAGAAAATTACTTACTACAGCAATAGCTCTGCGGTTATTATATTTCTGTACGATCCATATTGTTATCAGTTGAAAAATATTAGTAAAAGTTGGAAGCGATGCCAACAAACCAATCTGGAAATTTGATGCGCCCATGTACAGGGCAAGTGCAACAAGAAAAGTTCCACCGGTAAGGGCTGTCATAGCTTCTGCCGCAAGGCCATCTTTAACAACAAGCTTCAGTCCTGTTTCAACCTGTTCGTCGGACAATTGTTCTGAAGGTCGCAAATTCATCTGTTCTATTTTAGAAATCTATCATCAAATCAAGAGAGCAGGCAAAGCATTTTGTACAATTGCTCTTTGTGCTGAATGCTTTTGTTATTGATATTGGATTATGATTCGGCATCGAAGTTAATAGCGCCAAAAGCTAATAATTGTTGAAAAGTCATTAATTCAACCGGGTTTAATTATAATTTAAAGTGCTAAAGGTTTTTTTTATCCTGAAGCAATTTTTTCTGTTTAAAAAATGCTCTTTTTAGTGTTTGTTATGTTAAGAGGACAATGCTCTTTTCCGCTGTCAATTCCGTTGCTTTATATTTACAGGCACTATTATGAAAAAAACATTCGCCCTTCTGTTTAGTCTTGTTGTTATCGTTGCACAGGCGCAGGATATTTCAACCTTTATTCAGGACAATTACAACAAAGCCGAACGCATGATAACCATGCGTGATGGTGTGAAATTGTTCACGGCTATCTATTCACCAAAAGACAGTTCTGAAACATATCCGATACTTATTACCCGAACACCTTATTCGTGTTCGCCTTATGGAGAAAATAATTTTCGATCTTCTCTCGGTCCTGATCCGCGCTTTGTAAAAGAGAAATACATTTTCGTTTACCAGGAGGTTCGTGGTCGTTAAATGAGTGAAGGAAATTTCCAGGAGATGACGCCTGCCATAGCCAATAAAAAATGCAACAAAGATGTGGATGAAAGCAGTGACATGTATGATACGGTTGACTGGCTTTTAAAGAATACGCATAACAATGGAAACGTTGGTGTATATGGCATTTCTTATCCCGGTTTTTATGCTTCTGCTTCTTTGCCGGATGCGCATCCAGCAATAAAAGCGGTGTCGCCACAAGCACCTGTTACAGACGAATTTGAAGGTGATGACGCTTATCATCGCGGGGCATTTTTCCTGATGGATAATTTCGGCTTTTTAAATTATTTCGATTATCCCAGACCTGAGCCATGGCAATCTTACCCACGCATCACAGAGTTTATGACTATTGGTGATGCCTATTATTTCTACAAACAATTAGGGCCGATAAAAAATATCAATCGTTTATATTTCCATGACAGCAGTAAAATATGGAATGAGTATTTACAACACACTACAAAAGATGCTTACTGGCAAGCAAGAAACATTCGTCCGCATTTAAAAAATGTAAAACCAGCCGTGCTTGTTGTAGGCGGATGGTTTGATGCGGAAGATATGTTTGGTGCTTTAAAAACATACGAGGCAATTGAAAAGCAAACACCAGGCAATAACAATCGTTTGATAATGGGGCCCTGGTCGCATGGTGCGTGGGCAAGAAATGAATGGCGTTCTTTCGGTTCGTATGATTTTGGAGAAGATGTGAACATAAAATTCAAACAAATGCAATACGACTTCTTCAATTATTATTTAAAACATAAAGGAAGTTTTAATGCACCTGAAGCAACGATATTTTTCACAGGCATCAATCAATGGAAAACATTTGAACATTGGCCTGCAAAAAGAATAAAGAGGTCAGAATGGTTTTTAAGTAAAGATCATGCGCTTTCTCTTTCACATCAAAAAAGTACAGGTTATGATGAATATATTTCTGATCCTTCAAACCCGGTTCCTTATATCAACGAACAAAACGATAGCAGGGTAAATGAATATATGACCGCTGATCAAACGTTTGCTTCGCAACGCAACGATGTGGTTCAGTATACAAGCGACGCACTTGCTGATAATGTTACACTTGCCGGCCCTGTAACTGCAGACTTGTTTGTAAGTACCACTGGCACAGATGCAGATTTTATAGTAAAAGTGATTGATGTTTTGCCGGATGCACAACAAACACAGCGCCTCGTAAGAGCGGAAGTTTTAAGGGGGAAATTCAGAAAGAGTTTTGTTAATCCCGAACCATTTACTCCGGGTAAAATAACAAGAGTAAGATTTCATTTAAATGATGTTGCACATACTTTTTTAAAAGGTCATAAAGTAATGATACAAATACAGAGCAGTTGGTTTCCTTTAGCGGATATGAACCCACAAAAATTTATTGACATTGCAAAAGCTGATGCTTCGGATTTCAAGAAAGAAACAATTCAAATTTATCATGATGAAAGTCATGCTTCAAGAATAATTATCCATGAACTAAAGTAAAGGCGTGATTCAATAATTGCCTTAAACATTATGTTCGCTCACTTTTATTCAAGCCTTTAATAAAACTTCATGTAATTGTTTTTTTATTCAGTATTTTTCATCTGAAAATCTTTGATTAGTAAATTAAGGTCGATTGGAGCTTGATGATTGCAAACCATTTGTTGATTTTTAAACAGTTTTGCGATTTATTTGCAATCATGCTCGTTTCATACACATTTCTCTTCTTAAATAAATTTCATGGCAGTCTCAACCCCTTCAAAAACTATCACAGGCCTATTAACAAAACCAAGGCTAAGCCTGTTGCAAATATTTACGATGAGTTTTGGCTTCCTGGGTATCCAGGTCGGGTTTGCTTTGCAAAATGGAAACACAAGCCGCATACTTCGTTCGTTTGGTGCTGATGTAGATCAGTTACCCATGTTCTGGATCGTAGCACCATTGGTGGGGATGATCGTTCAGCCTTTGATCGGTCATTACAGCGATAGAACATGGAACCGTTTAGGAAGAAGAAAACCGTATTTCTTAACAGGTGCATTATTATCGGCAACAGCTTTGGTTTTCTTACCTAATTCAGGCGCATTAGCTGGCATTATTCCTGCTTTGTATATCGGCGCCGGAATGGTGATGATAATGGATGCCTCTTTCAATGTTGCAATGGAACCTTTCCGGGCATTGGTGGCAGACAACCTGCCGGAAACACAACGAACCCTTGGTTTTAGTGTGCAGACTTTTTTGATAGGATTGGGTGCGGTTGCAGGTTCCGAATTACCAAAATGGCTGGAGAAAGCGGGCGTAAGTTTGGAAGCCGGATTTGATGGTATTGCAAACAACATTAAATACTCGTTTTATATTGGCGCTGCCGCATTTATTATTGCAATATTGATAACAGTGATCTTCACGAAGGAATATCCGCCTAAAGAGTATGAAAAATATCATGGTAAACAAAATACAGATTCGGAGAAAAAAGGCTTAAGTGAGATAGCAAGCGATTTTGCTAAGATGCCAAAAACGATGAAGCAATTGGGTTTGGTGCAATTCTTTAGTTGGTTTGCCTTGTTCAGCATGTGGGTGTTTACAACAGATGCAGTTGCCACACACGTATATGGTTTATCAGGTGATTATTCAAGGAGCGTTGAATATAACCAGGCAGGTAATGAAGTAAGTTCTGCTTTCGGAACGTACAACCTTGTTGCCATGTTCTATGCATTGCTTCTGCCTGTTATTGCAAAATATATTGGCCGTAAACTTACACATGCATTATCATTAATAGCAGGTGGTGTTGGGCTCATCTCCATCTATTTTGTAAAAGACGCGGCTATGCTGCAATTATCCATGATAGGTGTTGGCTTAGCATGGGCAAGTATTTTGGCAATGCCTTATGTAATATTATCGGGCTCTATTCCCGCCGGCAAACTTGGTATTTACATGGGTATCTTCAACTTTTTTATTACGCTTCCGCAAATTGTAAATGGATTATTTGGCGGATGGATAGTAAAACATCTTTACAATGGTCAACCCATTTATGCCATTGTACTGGCCGGCTTCTTTATGTTATGTGCTGCCATAAGCGTTCTGTTTGTTTATGATGCAGGTGCGATAAAAATTAAACAGGAAAAACAATTAAATGTGCATTGATGAATTTGCGAAAGTTACCATGCCTGCTGTTGGTTATAACAGTCATTTTATATCATTTCAGTTCAGCCCAATCAACCGTTGAAGCCTATCCAACAAATTGGTGGGTAAAAATGAAGAACAACAATTTACAGTTGATGCTGCATTATCCCAATATCGCCACAGATGCAACGGTCAGTTTATCGTATAAAGGTGTAGAACTGGTAAAAACGAACAAGGTTGAAAATCCTAATTATTTGTTTCTTGACTTGAAGATCTACAACACAGCGAAACCGGGGATGATGAAGATAAAAATACATCAGTCGGGAAATGAATATGAAGTTAGTTATGAACTGAAAGAAAGACGTACCGGCAACGGAACCGAATTTGCGCAAGGCGTACGATCATCCGATCTCATTTATTTACTGATGCCGGATCGTTTCAGCAATGGCGATGCAGCAAATGATCATCCAACAGGATTAAAAGACACCTTATCAGACAGAGATTCCTTGTTTCTTTATCATGGCGGCGATATACAAGGGGTTATCAATCATCTTGACTACTTACAAAATTTAGGTGTTACCAGTTTATGGATGACGCCTGTTCTGGAAAATGATATGCCACTTGCTGTTGAAAGAGGATCGTTGCGCTCTTTTTATCACGGTTATGCCATTACTAACCATTATAAAATCAATCCCCATTTTGGTGATGAGGAAACATATAAAAAACTGAGCGATGAACTGCATAAACGCAGAATGAAATTGATCCAGGATGCGGTATATAATCATGCGGGTTTATACCATTTTACAGTTCAGGATCTTCCCATGAAAGACTGGCTGCATCAATGGCCTGCGTTTACACATCCTAATTACAGGGATCAAACTCATTTCGACCCTTATGCGGCGCCCATTGATAAAAAACTGGAAACAGACGGATGGTTTACCGATCAAATGCCAGATCTTAATCAAAGTAATCCTTATGTCGCAAATTATCTTATTCAAAATGCAATATGGTGCACCGAAACTTTTGGTCTCGATGCCTGGAGAATAGACACTTATATTTATTGCGATCTCAATTTTATGAATCGCTGCAACCAGGCGTTGATTGATGAATATCCTAACATCACTATGTTTGGTGAAGCCTGGGTTAACTCAACCGTTAGCGAAGCTTATTTTACAAGAAACACCATCAATACACCTTTTAAAAGCAATCTTATCGGTGTTACTGATTTTCAAACATTGTTTGCCGGTATCATGCCCGCGCTAAAACAGGAAGATGGCGGCAACAGTCTTTATCAAACTTTGAGCAATGATATCCTCTACGAAAACCCGATGAACAATGTTATCTTTTTAGATAATCATGACATGACAAGATTTTATTCTGCCCTGAATGAGGATACTACAAAACTGAAAATCGGCCTGGCGTGGCTGATGACCGAAAGGGGCATTCCACAGATGTATTATGGAACGGAAATATTAATGAAAGGCGTAAGCGACCCGGATGCATTGGTGCGAATGGATTTTCCAGGAGGATTTCAAGGTGATACAAAAAATGCTTTTACAGGACAAGGAATGAATCAAGATGAAATATCAATCCTAAATTACACAAGAACATTAGCCAACTTTAGAAAAAGTTCTTCGGCCATTACAACGGGCAAGCTGATGCAATATGTTCCGGACGATGGCTTATATGTTTACTTCCGCTATAATACCGCCCAAACCATCATGTGCGTGATGAATTTGAACAACAACAGCAAAGAAATATTTTTTAGTAATTATGTTGAAAGAACAAAAGGTTTTACCAGCGGAAGAAATGTTGTAACAGGCGAAACGGTGAGCAATCCATTCACCATTCCGGGAAAAAAAATGTGGGTGCTGGAGTTACAGAAATAAAATAACGTACAATGTTATGGATGGCATCTTTTAAAGGATGCTATCCATAAGTTCAAAAGTTCACTCGGAAAAATTTTTATAAACTCACGCTGTAATATTGTCTTCTTCTTTTTTCTTGCTGAAGGAAGCAACAAATCGTTTTACTTTCTTGAAAAAACGATAGTAGAATTCTTTATTGAATAACTGCGAATCGTGCATGGCTTTCCATGTAAGGAATATACCGATGGGAATCAATACCGCGGTGGATAACCACATGCCTGCTCCCGGACTTGATACACCTTCTTTGGCGAACTTTTCGCCAAAAGTGTTGAGCAGATGAAAGAGTACAAAGAAAACGATGGCAAATATCAGCGGCGTTCCAAGTCCGCCTTTACGAATAATTGAACCAAGCGGCGCACCTATCATAAACAAAACGATACAGGCAACAGAAAGCGTAAATTTTCTATTCCATTCTATCCAGTGGCTGCGCAGCGAATTTTGTCTTGCTTTATAATCCTGCGATAATATCTGCGCCTCCGTTTTTAAAGAATTTAATTGAGAAAGGGCCCGGTCGTAAATATAGGTTCGAAGGGAATCCGGAACAATATCTTTAGAAGCAAATTTTCGTTTTAAAGAATCAGAAACCTGCCATAAACTATCCTTGTAGCGAATGAAAGAAAGATAATCAACCAACTGCCTTTCCGAATTTCGATAAGCTTTCTGATTAATATCACCAATTGAATCTATCGCTTTATTCAGTTGGCGCACACTCAGCATTTTCGGATCGTATTTAAAAAGACTGTCTTCGGTTTTATTCATCTTGAAACTGCTTAAGTCGAACATCTTCGTGTATTCTTTAAAACCGAGACGAATAAAATCTGTGTTGTTGCTATAACGATTTCCTCTTTCTTCATAACGCCATCCATCCCGTAATTTAAATTCCATGAAGCGCTTATCCGGCGTAACCTTCATTACACCGCTTTCTGCAGTAAGCAAATTATCCTGCAACCCCATTTGCTTTTCAAAAATGATAACATTCCGAATGGTGCTGTCATCTTTTTCTTTCTTACCCAACTTTATTACATAACCTTCCAGTTTATCATAAAAAACACCTTCTTTTATATCGAATGCAGGTTTTGTTACGATAATATCATATTTAAGTGCATTCAATTTTAAATTCGCAACGGGTATAATATTGTTGGCAAAAAGAAAAGCAACACCTGCAATAAGCGCAGCTACAATTAAAAGCGGCCGCATAAAACGAAGAAGGGGGATTCCTGCTGATTTGATCGCTACTAATTCAAAGCTTTCGCCAAGATTTCCAAACGTCATAATAGAAGAAAGGAGCAAGGCAAGGGGCAAAGCCAAAGGCACTGCTGTTGCTGCAACAAAACCAATGAGTTTAAAGATGGTGAGAAAATCAAGTCCTTTGCCAACAAGATCATCTATATACAACCAAAAAAACTGCATCACCAGCACGAAAAGGGAAATAAGAAACGTAGCAAAGAAAGGCCCAATAAAAGATCGTATGATGAGTGTATCAAGTTTTTTAATCACTTTGTAAAATTCTTTCAAAAGCTACTATGCAAAATACAAATGTAAAACTTTCAGAAAATGAATTGGCGTTGGTAACGAATGCTTCGTTTATTTTAACAAAGAACCGGATAATTGAAAAAGTGTACTTGCTTTTTGGGGAATTGAGTGAAGCTTATAAAGAATTAGTTGCTGAGATAAATAACACTTTTACTCTTGAAGTAAGTTCCATTTCACCAAAAATTTATAAAGGCGAACAGTACGAAGGCTTGCCGTATGTAATGCTTGATCATCCGAGATATTTTACAAAAGAGGCTGTGTGTGCAGTAAGAAGTTTGTTTTGGTGGGGAAACTTTTTTAGCATCAACCTGCATATTTCAGGTAAATACCAGGCAGATTTTTTGACTGCAATTCCAAAGAAAAAATCAGGAATGGATAATTGGCTATTTGATACCGGAGAAGATGAATGGAGCCATCGTTTGGATAAGAAAGAATTATTTTCTGCTGTTTTAAAAAAATATTCGATGGAAGATCTTTCGAAAAGAAAATACATCAAACTTTCAAAAAAAATCCCACTTGAAAAGTGGGATAATGCTTTTGATTTTTTTATAGAGAATTATAAAGAAATTCTAATGATGCAAGGTTAATTACCAAGGCGATGAAACAGGTCTTTTACCTGGTATTCCCAAAGCCTGCTTTGATCTTTTATCTCGTTTTTTTCAGCAAAATCTTTTATAACAAGAATAGTTTGATTGGTAATTTCTGTTTTCTCAATCCTGAATTCAAAATATTCTTCTTTTGGTGCATGCAGCCAATGAAAACGTACATATTTATCTTCTTCTTCCTCAAGTATCTCAGCCTTTTCTTCTGAACCATTCCAGGAGAAGCTGAAAATATTATCCCGCTCATCAACTTTATCGGCAAACCACTCCTGCAAACCTGCCGGAGTAGAAA
>JAEZRL010000458.1 GCA_023440945.1 Bacteroidota bacterium | reverse complement strand
GTTAATGGCAAAGCTTTCTATAACTTCCACACATTTCTCAATTTTGCGGTTTACCAATGGAACATCTTCGGGAAACCACTTACTTAGTACAAATTCCACCTGCATTCCTTTTGGGAAATTATTCCCGATACCAAATCTTAGCCGCGGATATTTATCTGTACCCAATATTTGTTCTATGTTCCTTAATCCATTATGGCCTGCAGCACTGCCGCCGGGCCGCAATCGTATTTTATTTAATGGTAATGCAAGTTCATCTACTATGGTCAAAGTATTTTCAAGACTTATCTTTTCTCTATCCAACCAGTACTTAAAAGCTTTGCCACTTAAGTTCATGTAAGTAGTAGGCATAATACAAATAAAAATCCGGCTTTTCCACTTTATTTCGGCCATTTCGGCTAAACGTTCGGTTTTAAAAAAGCCTCCATGTTTCAGTACGAATGATTGCACTACATCAAACCCGATATTATGCCTTGTATGCCTGTATTCAGCTCCAATATTTCCTAAGCCAACAATCAGATATTTCATCCTTACAAAATTTGCAAAAACCTTTTTTCTTTCTTCAAAAAACAAAGCCCTGCATTTGCAAGGCTTGTAAAATACAATATAATAAACTGATTATATTATTTTTTCTTCTCATCTTTCGCAGCTGTAGCTTCTTCCTGCTTTAATTGACGGGTCATAACAACAGAAGCAATAGGAATACGTGGTGAATTGAGAATTTCAAAATTTTCTTCCTTCACATCTTCAACTCGAATGTTACCATTTAATTCAAGATTTGTAATGTCCACTTCAATGTTTTCCTTCAAATGCTTCGGTAAAGTCTTAACCTTTAGCGCTTTAATTTTTGTGATGAGTTTACCGCCGGCTTTCACACCTTCGGAAGAACCTACAAACTTTAAAGGTAAAGTAGCAACGATCTTTTTGTTTTCAACAAGCTCTAATAAGTCAACATGAATTAATTGATCTGTTACTTTGTCGAACTGAAGATCTTTTAAAATACACCTGTAGTTTTTTCCATCTACATTTACTTCCGCCAACTGAAATTCACCAGTGTACACCAAAGGTTTAAAAGCCTTTGCAGAAGCATAAAAATTCACTTCCTGAGCACCCCCGTAAATTACACCTGGCACATTTTCCTGAGAGCGAACCTGGCGGGTGGCTTTTTTGCCGGTTTCGGTCCTCGGGCTGCCTTCGATTGTAATTGTTTTCATTTATGATTGTTTTTATTAAAAAAGTTCAACTATTCCGACTTTTGTCTTCTATCGAAATTTCTTTATCTATACGTTTTTATAAAGCCGTCTGCATTGCTACTATTATCGTTCCTTGTGTCACTCACTTGTACGTCCTTATCGTTATTCAGCAATCTTCAACTATCAACGTCAATTTCCCATTCCAACATCTGAAAATTACTGTGCTCTCTTTGCCTTTAACTGCGAATGAATAAAAAGGCTTGTTATACTTTTATTTTCATAAGCATTGCGAATAGCGATAGCAAACAGATCGGCAACAGAAATAACTTTTATTTTATCAATATGCCGTTTTAAAGGTATCGTATCGCAAACCACCAATTCTTCCAGCACACTGTTTTCTATATTTTCGTAAGCATTGCCGCTTAAAACCGGGTGTGTGCATAAAGCTCTTACACTTTTTGCGCCTTTTTCCTTTAATAAGCCTGCTGCTTTTGCTAAGGTTCCGCCAGTATCACAAATATCGTCTATCAAAACAATGTCCTTCCCTTCCACATCACCTATTACCACCATGCTCGCTATTTCATTTGCCCGTTTGCGATGTTTATCACAAATAACCATTTCTGAATTGAAATAGCTGGCAATTTCTCTTACACGATTGGTACTTCCCACATCAGGGGCGGCAAAGGTAAGGGTTTCAAGTTTTAATTGTTCAATATACGGGATAAAAATGGCTGAACTGTCGAGATGGTCAACAGGTATTTCAAAAAAACCTTGTATCTGCGCCGCATGAAGATCCATTGTTATAACCCTAGTGGCTCCTGCCGCTTCCAGTAAAGTGGCGATCAATTTTGAACCGATGGCAACACGTGGCCGATCTTTCCTGTCTTGTCTCGCATAACCATAATAAGGAATTACAGCGATAATTTTATAGGCGCTTGCTCTTTTCGCGGCATCAATCATCAACAATAATTCCATGATATTTGCTGCAGGTGCGCAGGTACTTTGCACCAAAAAAACATAATCGCCTCTTATACTTTCAAGAAACACAGGCTGAATTTCGCCATCGCTGAATCTCTGGATATTTATCTTTCCTAAAGTTCCACCAAAACGATTTGCAATTTTTTGAGCAAGTTTTTCCGATTCTGTGCCCGAGAAGATCTTTACAGATGGATTCATAGCATTGAATGAGGAGGCGAAGATAGAAATTAGAAAAGGAAATTGTAATTTGATGCTATAAATTTTTCAACATGCCTAATAACCCTATTAAACATTGGGCCGAAGACGACCGGCCACGGGAAAAAATGCTTTTAAAAGGAACTAATGCTTTAAGCAACGCAGAATTATTAGCTATTTTAATTAATAACGGTACAAAAGATAAAAGTGCCGTAGATGTTGGTAAAGACCTTTTAAGTGCTGTAAATAATGATCTTCAACGATTGGGAAAATTATCTGTAAAAGAAATTATAAAACTGAAAGTAAAAGGTATTGGCAATGCAAAAGCTATTTCTATTGCAGCAGCTTTGGAGTTGGGCATAAGAAGAGATGCGGCCGACAAGAAGAAAAGTGTTGTTATAAACAGCAGTGATGTGGCAGAATATTTAAAAGCACAATTACAGTATAAAAAACATGAGGTCTTCGCTGTTTTGTTTTTAAACAGGGCAAATAAAATAAACCATTATGAAGTTATAAGCGAAGGGGGCATAACGGGAACCATCGCTGACCCAAGAATCATTTTGAAGAAGTCTTTAGAACACGATGCAGTAAGTATTATTCTTTGTCATAACCATCCCAGCGGAAGCATAAAACCAAGTCGTGCAGATGAAGAACTAACAAGAAAAATTAAGGAAGCTGCAAGTTATTTTGACATAAAAGTTTTGGATCACATCATTGT
>JAEZRL010000443.1 GCA_023440945.1 Bacteroidota bacterium | reverse complement strand
TTTAATGTAGCAAAGAGTAGCGTTTGATAAAGATTGGCTGCTACAATATGATGCTGTTTTTTATTATGAGGCGAACTGCGGGCAATGTAATTTTTACGTTCGTGAATTTTGGTAATGATGGCAGTATTCTCTGCTTCATCTTCCAATTCTATTTCTACTTCATCTCCTACAGCAATAGGGTTGGTAGAAGTGATGCCGTCAATTTTAAAAATACCTTTTATTCTCGCATTAAAAGTGCTTCCTTCTGTTGTTTTTGCAACATACCAACTGCCCGTAGATTTATAGATGATTGCCCTCATTCAAAGGCGAAGTTAAATCCTAAATCCATAAGAGGCTTTTCTAAAACGTAATGCAGTAAAAGGTTGTTCTTATAATAAAAACTGATCATGAATATAATCTACTACTTCTTTCATATCATGATTTTGTTCAAATACTGCAAGCTGGCGATCAGCGCCTGTTCCTGTTTCTAACATCCTTCTTATGTTATTGATCGCATGACGGCTGCCTAGGTCGTCCACCACATCATCAATAAAATCAAGTAATTCGTAGATCAATGCTCTCGTGTTCACTTCCATTTCTTTACCAAAATCTATCAAACTTCCATCAATTCCATAACGACTTGCCCGCCATTTATTTTCGTTTATTAATGCGCGTTGATAGATGATGAAGTTCATGTTCTGTGTACGCAGCTTGTACAGTTTTGCACAAATAGCCTGGAACAAAGCAGTGATTGCAATGGTTTCATCAACTGTCATGGGCACATCGCAAATGCGGAATTCGACCGTGTTGAAGAAAGGATGCACCCGCAGATCCCACCAGATTTTCTTTGCATTGTCAATACAATTGGTTTTGACAAGTAGTTTTACATAGGATTCGTATGCTTCAATGCTTTCGAAATAATCAGGAATTCCGGTGCGTGGAAATTTATCAAACACTTTTGTTCGGAAAGATTTATAACCGGTTATTCTTCCTTCCCAGAAAGGTGAGTTAGTACTAAGTGCATACACATGTGGCAAAAAATACCTGGCAGAGTTGGCAATATGAATAGCCATCCTTCTGTCTTCCATTCCAACATGTACATGTAAACCAAAAATGAGATTGCTTCGTGCAGCGTCCTGTAACTCGTTTACTATCTGGCTATACCTTGCATGGTCTGTTATTAATTGCCTCTCCCAATGACTGAAGGGATGTGTGCCCGAAGCACCTACCCAAAAACCAAGATCACCGGCTATCTGAGAAATTGTTTTTCGCAAAACAGAAACATCGCGATAAGCTTCGTCTATATCTGCACATATATCTGTTCCTACTTCTACAACAGCCTGGTGCATTTCCGCTTTTACTTTGTCTTTTATTACTTTCTGGCCTTCGGTCACGATCTTTTGTTCATGGCTGGTAAGTTCTCTTGTTTCAGGATTTAAAACCATGTATTCTTCTTCAACACCGAGCGTAAAACTTTTATAGCTGAGATTGGACATACGTATTAATTAAAAATTTCTTTTACATCTATGATAAGTGTGGGTAATACCGATGATGTTATTATTTCGCCTGGAGCAAAAGGCTTGCTACCAATGTATTTTCCATTTTTTAAAGTATAAATGATGATGTTTTCTGTAGGAGGAATTACAACCCAATATTCTTTCACACCGGCTTCTTCATATAATTCAAATTTATCCTGGACTTCTTTTTTGTTATTGCCCGGTGAAAGAATTTCTATTACAATATCTGGTGCACCAATGCAACCTCTCTCATCTAATTTTGAAGGATCGCAAACAACACAAAGATCAGGCTGAACCACAGTTGTTATTTCATCATCTCTTTTTTTATTTTGAACGGGTAAACGAACATCGAATGGGGCAACAAAAACCTGACAATTTTTTCTATGCAGAAAGTTTCCAAATGGAAGAAGAATATTGCGAATCAATTCTTGGTGCTTTGTATTCGGTGCAGCTAACTTAAATATCTTTCCTCTGAATAATTCAAGCCTTTCTTCAAACTTCCATTTAAGATAATCGGCATATGTATAAGTAAGCGAAGCATCGGGTTCATCAACTTGTATATATTCTTTGGTATCGTCGTTATAAACTGTAAACATAACATTGAATGTTACTTGAATTTGTGTTGTTATTTCATTTTGCTGAATAAAGAACTGAACGTTCAAGTGAGTGACACAACCAAAGCTTAATAGTAGTTTGTACAGCTAAGTACATTATTCTTTTAATGTTTTATGGATATAAATTTTGTTTGGTGCTGCTGCGTTGAACATATTCTCCCCAGGTAAGATTATCTTTTCCGTCTTCATGTAATTGTGCTTTTTCAATAGCATAAGTAGCAGCCATTTCAACCACCCAGTTAAAGTTTTCTTCACCAACACTCATGCGTTCGGCATCGGGAGCCGGATTACAAAAATCAATTGCATAAGGAACATCATTGCGAACAGCGAGTTCAACGGTATTAAAATCATAGCCTAAATATTTATTCAGGCTCAAAACAATCTGTTCAAGCTTTTGTAAACGTTCTGGCGAAGGCGAAAAATCTGCCACATAACGCAAATGATAAGGATGTCTCGGTTCGTAAGGCATAATGCGCACATATTTTCCGCCAATACAATAACAGCGATAATATTCTTCAAAAACAATTTCTTCTTGCAACATCATAACAAGTTGTCCTGTTTCAGCATGGGCATCAAAAAATTCGTCTATGCTGTTTAGCTTATAAACGTTTTTCCATCCGCCACCGGCAAAAGGCTTCATGTAAGCAGGAAAACCAACGTAATTGAAAATGCTTTCCCAATCTAAAGGATAGGCAAGATTGGCAAACGATTCATGTGAAGTATCGTCAGGTAGTTCTCTTGAAGGAATGATAACCGTTTTGGGAACAGGTACATCAATTTTTGTGGCAAGGCAATTATTGAAAAATTTTTCATCTGCACTCCACCAGAAAGGATTATTGATAACTGCAGCTCCGCATAAAGCTGCATTTTTTAAATAAGCACGATAAAAAGGCACATCCTGACTTATACGATCAATAATAACGGCATATTCTGTTCGTTCTCCCTGTATAACTTTATCAATGCGTACCGGCTCTGCCGTAATTCCTTCAACACCTTTGCTGTTTACTCGTTCGATGAAAGCGTTGGGAAAACTGCGCTCCTTGCCGTATAAAATTCCGATCTTTTTCATTCGAAAATATTTTTATGGTTATTAAAAGGACAAACGGAACGTCGCATTTTCACTTTCCCGGTGTTTAAGCTTTATGCTAAGTTTCATAAGTTTTAAAAAATGAACGTTTGCCAATTTAAAAAAACTAATCGGAAAAAAATAAAACCTTCGACTAAAAAGTGTCTGCAATCAAAAGATTTTTTTAAGAATGTTTTCTGGAAAGTGGAAATAGCAGTCGTTATTGAAATCACGCTTATTTTTATGGCAAAAACGAAAGGGTTGAAAGCATTACAACTATTAAAGAGACAAAAAACGAAAACAATTGTTGTTAGAAAAGAGAACATTTCTTCAAAGTATTTAAAAAGAGAAGTAAGAATAGATGTATATCTGCCTTCTAAAAAAATAAATGTATCTGATCATGAATTATTACTAATAAATGATGGGCAGGATCTTCCACGAATGCCTGTACCTTTTGCTGTAATGCTTGATCGTCTTATCGCTGACAAGAGCATATATCCTTTGATTTGTGCTGGTATTTATTGCGGTGAAGACAGAATGAATGAATACGGCACTGCCAACGAAACAGATTATGAAGGTCGTGGTGCAAAAGCTACATTATATACTCAATTTATTTTTGAAGAACTGCTTCCTTTTCTTTATAAGAAATTCAAAATAAGTGCTTTTAAATCAAAATCTTTTGCAGGTTTCTCGATGGGTGGTTTAAGTGCTTTGGACATTGTTTGGAATTATCCAAACCAATTTTCAAAAGTGGGTATTTTCAGTGGCTCATTATGGTGGCGCAGCAAGAGTTATGAAGATGGTTATGATGAAAACACCGATCGTATTATGCACAGGCAAATAAGAGAAGGAGTTTATCAGCCACAGCTTGAATTTTTTATTGAATGCGGACTGTTGGATGAAGCGCAAGATCGTAATAATAACGGTATTATTGATTCAATTGATGATGCAATGGATTTGATAAAAGAACTTAAGAAAAAAGGTTATAAGGACGACGATATTATGTACCTGGAATTGCCTGATGGAAAACATGATGTTCCTTCATGGGCAAAAGCTTTTCCTTCTTTTTTAAAATGGGGATGGAAGAAATGAGAATGAAACGTAAGATTTGAATTTTACTTTTCAGCCTTTAACCTCTCATTCTATTGTATCATCAAACTCTTTGTGAAACGGTTTTTTTCATTCATTAATATCAACTCATATTTTCCTTTTGCAAGCAAAGGCAGAACGATATTCTCTGCAATACTTCCATCAATTGTTTCAATTGTTTTTTGCCATATCATTTGCCCGGAAGAGCTAAATAATTGCAATGCATATCTTCCTGGTAAAACATTTGCGTATAAAGTAAAATGACGTGCAGTAACAGGATTGGGATAAACTTTTATCTCTTCATCCATGATTATTTGAACAAGCTCAATAGGAGAGTAACTAATGCTTCCATTTTTTTCAACTATCTTAAGCCGATAAAAATTTGCTCCTTTTTTAAAATGTTCATCTTTCAATAAATATTCCTGTTTAGCATTTGCATTTTTTGCTGTTATCTTCTCTGCAAAAACAAAATGAATTCCATCATTTGAACGTTCAAGTTCATAATAATTGATTTCTGATTCAATTAAGTTCGTCCATGAAATATTGATATGTCCATTTTGATGAAAAGCATGAAAGTTGATGATCTTAATTGGAAGAATAGAAAGATGTCCGCCAACAACAGAGAACATATTAAAACTGGTAATTCCATTTACTAAAGTATCTGAAGCATCAGGACTTACACCAACGTTATAAGAAGCATGTACTTCTACATTATATGGTGGTTCAGTTCCTGCTTTTTCAATATCAGTACCTGAAGATTTATTGATAAAATAATTTGTATTGCGATAATCTTTTTGCAGAAGACGAATATCGTTGTAATCAAATCCGTTTTCAATTTCATCCTGCTCCAATCCAAATTCTCCCGGTGCTCTTTTGGTGAAGAAAAGTTTCATAGAAGCTTTTACTGTTGGTGAAATATTCGATACATACCATATACGGTTAACTCTTGGATCAGGCGTATGGCCAATATCTCCTTTTCCAACAAAAACTGCATAATTATCTTCAGATGTTTCATCTGTGTTTTTAATATACATTTTGTTTGGACTGTTTAAATCGGCACCAACCGGAAACCATGCCTCTTTATTTGATAACACATGTGTTAATTTGAAGCCTGCGCTTCCATCATAAGGTTTGGGGATATTTAAGGTTGATCCATCGCTGTTGCAGGTACATATCCAGCTATCTGTATAATCAACAGGAGGCGTGTATGAACCTGTATTGTTTTTTATAAAGAGATGATAACCCGTTGTGATAATTCCATGCGTTAACGTAAGCGATTTGATGTCGAGATCACATCCTAAATCAACTTGCGCATTTGCACCGAACCTTTTTATCGTCAAACTATTTAAAATACCTGAACCTCCTGTAAAACTTAATACACCTGCATTGCCACCATCGTTTCCGCCAATAACCAAATTGGATTGTGTTGTACCTGTTAAACTTCCATTGCCTATGATCGTTCCATTTATATTTAATGTATTTGAACTGATGGTTAATGC
>JAEZRL010000267.1 GCA_023440945.1 Bacteroidota bacterium | reverse complement strand
CACAAATTTCGAGTGGCCTGATTTGCAGCATACAGAAACATTACCGGTTATCGAGCCTCCGGTAGTTGTGACAAAATAATTTTTCTACCGGCAGTTGAATCTTCATTCAACGTCTGTTGTGTCACTCACTTCTACGTTCAGAACATTATTCAGCAAACTACTCCATAGCAGGGTAGTTTTTTATTTTGATTTAGCAAAGATTTAAATCAAGCTAAAGAATAACAGAACTTGTTGCAGAATAGTTAAAAATAAAATCACATTCCTGTCATTTTAAATTTTTTCCTGAAAACATTAAACCATCTGTACAAATACTCGTTTAATTTGTTTTGAATAACAATCGCATTACAGTAGAAAGTTGTAGTACTATGCCATTTTCTCAATAATAAAACAGGATATAATTTATGAAGACAGTTCTTGCCTCCATTATTGCTTTTTCTTTAAACATGCTTGCCATTAATTTAACGCCTGCTGATAAGGCCGACGCTGTAAGCTTTGTTATAAAAAATTTCGGTATCAATACAAGAGGTACGATAAATGGTTTAAAGGGCAACATAAACTGGCATCCTGATAATCCTTCTGCAAGTTCTGTAAATGTGAGTGTTGATGTAAACACTATTAATACTGCTATTGAGGCAAGGGATAAAGATCTGCAGAAAGAAGTTTATTTCAATACCGATAAATTCCCGACTATAAATTTCATAAGTACAGAAATAAAAAGCACAAAGAATATTTATACTATTACAGGAAATCTTACTATCAAAGGTGTTACCAAAACCGTTAGTTTTCCTTTCACTGTAACGCCTTCCGGTGGTGGTTATTTGTTCGAGGGAAAGTTTAGCATTAACCGTCTTGATTTTGGTGTAGGCGGCAACAGCATGGTGTTAGGTGACAATGTAGATGTAACACTGAAAGTGGAAGCGAATCCATAGTGGGATAACTTTATTTTATCCGGATTTCGTACTTATTTAGCCGCAGGATCCTCACCTTGTTTTGCACGCAGATATCCATCTTTTACAAGATGATCTTTTCTGAATGAACGCCGCTCTTTGCGAAAATTTTTTTTATCTTTTCCTGTTAAGCCGTTTTTTATAAGTGAAGTAAGTTCTGGCTTGCCTGCATCAACCCAGGCAGTGTACCAAAAATCTGCAACAAGATTAGCAGAGTTAATAATTTGCTGGTTGATGGTTGGCTTTAAAGCGTTATTATATGCTTTAGCAAAAGCAGTTGTATAATATTTCACTTCTTTGCCATTACGCATTTGGGTTTTATACTTTGTACTGTCAGTAAAATATTTTGAAACTTCTTTTTCTTTTTCATAGATATCAGGCAACAAAGCGTATGCACGCCGAACCGCCTGCCAAATAGATAATTGTGGATTAGTAAGATATTTTGCTTTGTGATGAGAACTTAAATTATAATTTGTTATTTCAATTTCAGGGACTACACTTTCCCATAATGCATGCAAACCTTTTTGATTCGATAACTGTCCGTCATAATTAAGAGTTGTATGCAATGGCACATTTGCATCTTCAATGTAATGACCGAGATCTATTGCATAAAATAAAATACTGTCTGCATTACGGTTTTTGAATGCTTCAGTTAATTTATGCATTTGGTTGATGACCTGGTAAGGAACGTAACCATATTTAAGCAAAGTATCTTTTGAATATTTTGCGATAGCTTCATCCCAATTCAAAGGCATTTTATAAGCAGCGCTGTCGCCATAAGCTTCGAGATCAATAAAATGTTTGGGAGATTCTGTCTTATCTGTATTTCGCCTTACATCAGGACGAACAGCATCATATACAAGTTTATCGATATTTTTATAAAAGAAAGGCCACATAGGTTTTGGCAGTTCATAAACAGCTAACTGATGTGCTGTTCGGTGCACCAAAAATCCCCAACTGCTCAAGCCAATAACAAGAACAATTAATAAACCGGCAATAATTTTTTTTCTGTGCAACATTTGCTGAATCGCTTTTAAAAACGGGGGCGAAGTTATTATAACTAAAGGAACAAAAACTAAAAAGAGAAAACCAAAAACTAAGATCAGAAATGAAATTCAGGTAACTATTGACGATCAGCAGTGAATGATTAACGGTTAACATTTTTCTTTACCATTCACAAAATCATAAACACCATTTATAACCGAACATCTATATTTGAAAGAATAAAACCCAACGTATGCCTATTCTCGAGTTGCAGCATCTGAAGAAATATTATGCCACGCAAAAAGCAGTGGACGACATTAGCTTCTCTATTGATTCCGGAAGCATTTTCGGTTTGCTTGGTCCTAATGGTGCGGGTAAAACAACTTTGCTGCGAATGATAACAGGGATTTTTTATCCTGATGAAGGAACGATCATTCTTGATGGACAAAAGTTCGATCCTTTGAGAGATATAGGTAAGATCGGTTATATGCCCGAAGAAAGAGGCTTGTATAAAAAGATGAAGATTGGCGACCAGGCTTTATATCTTGCACAGTTAAAAGGTTTAAGCCGTAGTGACGCGATGCAAAAAATAAAAGTGTGGTTTCAGCGGCTGGAAATGGAAAGCTGGTGGAATAAAAAAGTAGAAGACCTTAGTAAAGGTATGAGCCAGAAGCTGCAGTTTGTTACTACCGTTCTGCATGAGCCAAAACTAATCATACTTGATGAACCTTTCAGTGGTCTTGATCCTTTAAATGCGAATCTTATCAAAACGGAAATTTATCGTTTGGCACAACAGGGCTCCACAATTATTTTCAGTACACACCGGATGGAACAAGTGGAGGAAATTTGTGATCATATTGTGCTGGTAAATCTGGGTAAAAAAATTTTAGACGGAACGGTTACACAAGTGAAACAGGATTTCAAAGAAAACGAGTTTATTATCCAATTGGGAGAGATGCCAGCAAGTATTATCAGCGCTTCATTTGATGTTGTTGATCAAAAAGAAAACAAACTTATAGTTAAAATAAAAGAAGGCTTTAGAAGCAACGACGTGCTGCAATATTTTCTTCAGCAAAACATAACAATCGAAGGCTTTAACGAGATACTTCCTTCGCTTAATGAGATTTTTATTCATCTGGTTGAAGGAACAAAAGCTGTTACCCGTTCTTTCCAGGAAGTAAATGTTTAACCCAATCAATTATAAAAAAACAAAACGAATTATATGAGTAAGATTGCACTCGTTGCAAGAAGAGAATTTCTAACCCGTGTTCAAAAGAAGACTTTCCTTTTAACAACCATATTGTTTCCTGTGATCATTTTTGGCTTTTATGCCATGATCATTTATTTTTCTGTAGAATCAGATGCCGACGTAAACATTGCTGTTGTTGATAACGCAGATATTTTCAAAGGCAACATCGAAGGTGACAATGATATTCATTTCAACTTTCTTAAAAATGAAACACCTGAATCTTTAAGGAGAAAAGTAGAAAGCAACGAATACAGCGGTTATGTATATATTCCTTCCCATACCCGTTTGTTATACAACGATACCATACAGGTTGTTTCAGGAAAAACGGTCGGGTTGATCACAAGAGATAAAATACAAGACCTTATTAATGATAAACTTGAAAAGCAACGGCTTCTTTCTTTAAATATCTCCGAACAACAGTTGGACAGTGCGCAAAAAGCAGTGAAAATAAAGTTTCCAACACTTCAAAATTCGAATGGTTCTGATGGAAAAGAAGCTATAAGTTATGTAGTTGGTTATATTGCGGGCTTTCTTATTTATATCATTCTTTTCATTTACGGAACCATGGTTATGCGCGGTGTAATGGAAGAAAAAATGAACCGTATCGCCGAAGTAATTGTAAGCAGTGTAAAACCTTTTCAATTAATGATGGGTAAAATAACAGGCATTGGTGCGGTTGGTTTGCTGCAGTTTCTAATATGGATCGTTCTTGTTATCGGGCTGCAATTTTTATTACCCTTTATCTTCCCGGGCATGATGGATCATGTGCAATCCCAGGCTATGCAACCAGGAACTATGCAGGCTGCAGAAACAATTAAAACAAGTACGCAAAGTCCGGGTTTTATGCAGGCCTTATCGCAGGTTAATTTTCCACTTATCATTAGTTGTTTTATTTTTTATTTTTTAGGCGGTTATTTATTGTATTCATCTTTGTTTGCAGCAGTGGGTAGTTCAGTTAATGAAGATCCGCAGGATGCACAAAGTTTATTGTTGCCCATCACCATGCCTATCATTTTTGGTATTGTTATCATGACGAAAGCAGTGAACGATCCTTCAAGCGGTTTAGCGGTTTTCGGCAGCTTGTTCCCGCTAACTTCTCCTATTGTAATGATGGCACGTATTGCACACGGTGTTCCTGATGCAGTGCCTTACTGGCAATTGTTTACAAGCTTTGGACTGCTGATCTTAGGCTTTCTCGGTACCACCTGGCTCGCGGGGAAAATCTATCGTACCGGTATCTTAATGTATGGCAAAAAACCAACGTGGAAAGAGCTATTAAAATGGGGATTTAGAAGAAGTTGATCTTTTTTGATACCAGCTACCGTTTTTTATGGCATCGTCCCTTGCGTCGCAATCACTTTATCTGTAACAAATGTGGCATCAGTAATTAATTTACTGCACTTTCAACGATTGAAAAGTGCGGGTTCTAAAAAACGGTTTAGGTAACAGCAGCTTTTAAATCAATTTCTATCAGCAGCTTAACAGTATCAACTCCTATCATCAATTTCATCCGGTTGCTTTCCGGGTAAAAAAGATTGAGACGTTTGTTTATGTTTCGCAGCATCTTGTTTCTTCCCTGTACAAGGGTAGAAGTATCAGGTGGCTTGCACCAGGTTAATTTCATTACTAAAACATTGTTGCTTGCCTTCGCATTTATGCTGATCTTTTTTCTTGTGCCTTCATACAACAACGCCTGTTTAAAAACATTCTCCACTACAGGCAATAATATCATCGGTGTGATAACTTCTTCTTCTGCCGGCTCTATCAATCTAACCTCTATTTCTATCGCCTCATCCAGCAGGTTTTTTTCAAGCTTAATGTATTCGTGCAGCAGGTAAAACTCTTTCTTTAACGGAACTTTGGTTTGCGTGTTCTCATAAAAGGCATAAAGCAAAAGGTTCTTCATCCTTTCCATCATAACCGGAATTGCTTTAGGTTTTGATGGAGCAATATGTTTCATTTTATTGAGTATGTCGATCAAGAACACCGGCTGCATTCCTGTTTTATCTTCCTCCGCAATTTTTTCTTTCTCCTTCTTCAAAAGGTCAACTTCCTGTTTTTTTATAAAAGCCTGCTTGCCTAATTTTATTGCAGCAGCCAAACATCCTTCCATATTTATCTGGCTGAAGAGACTAAAGAAAACCCAAGTGTAACTTGTTGGTTTTATCGGCTTTTCAAGACCATACCATTCACGTATATGCGGAACAACATTCAATACATAGGTTTCGAACAATATGATAAAAATAACGCTGAAAAGAAGCCATAATAACACCATTAAAATATATCTTCCTTTAAAAAGTACATCAGGAATAAGAAAATAAATAATGGAATAACAATAGATCATATCCAGCGGAGTTGATATAGCGATCTCTGTAAAAGCTCCAAAAAACCTGTTAACAGCAGGCAAGGGACCTTTATACTCCATTGCACTAAAAACAGCATAATAAACGATCCAGCAAATCCAGAATATGGAGTGTCTTGCCAAACGATAACTGGTCTTGTTACTAAAAACAAAAGGGTAAATATTCATTCAAAGAATAGATTAATTGAATATTTTAAGCAGGGTAAAACTAAAAAACGAATCAACAAATAAAAATAAACTTAAGCAATTTTAGCTGTATCCGAAACGGGATAAATAATTGCTGAAGCAGAATTAAAAATACCGGCACTTGTTTGCCATCAGGGTTTTAACCGTTCATAAATAACTGCTTTTTCTTGTATAGAAAATTAATTCATTTTACGCTTACAAATGTTATTGCTTCTCAATAAGGCATCATGCAGAAAAAAAGTTTTATAAAGGACACTGTGGCTAAAGTGATCTTCATTCCATTGATAGGTCTTCTTTATCCTAATGTGTTTGGTTTTATCAGTAACAGTTCCTCACCACATGATCTGCTGATCCAGTACACTTATTTTATTTTTGTTTCTTTAGTGGTGTGGTTTTCAAATGCAAAAGTTATTGAAGTATTGAAACAAAGAACCAATATTGATAATACCACGTGGCTTAAATATATTACAATCATCTCTGCTGCATCCATTATTTCGAGTGGTGTTGTGTCGTTTTCGTTATTGAAAATATGGCCGGTAATTTATCCATATAATACTGCCTCTGATCCGGTTGTTATTCAAACAACAGGTTGTATCATTTTTATTTCTCTCTTTATTTCCATCATGTATGAAACGTATATTTTAAAACGGAAAAGAACACATGCACTTTCAAAAATTGAGCAGTTGGCATTGGCAAAAACACAGGCAGAACTGAGTGCATTAAAGAACCAGATTGATCCACATTTTATATTCAATTCACTGAATACGTTATCCTATCTTATTTCATCCGATGCAAAAAAGGCTAAACTTTTTAATGATACACTGGCTAAAGTTTATCAATATATTTTACGAAACAAAGACTGTGATCTTGTTTTGCTGCGTGAAGAGATAGAGTTTATCAGCAATTATTTTTACTTATTGAAAATACGCTTTCACAACACTGTTGATATGGCGATTGAAATTGATGATATGGAAGCAGAAGAATTATTGATTCCTCCTATCTCCTTACAAACGCTTGTGGAAAATGCGATAAAACATAATGAGTTTTCAGAAGAAAAACCATTGCTCATTTCTGTTGCAGTGTCTTCAAAATTTGTGATTGTCAAAAACAGGATCAATCAAAAAACTTATCCTGTACCAACATCAAAGATCGGGTTGAGTAACCTGGATAACCGGTACAGGCTCATCACCAAAAAAAATATACAGGTTGATGAAACAAATTACTTCAGCGTAAAACTTCCCATTATAAATTTAAAACCATGATGAAAGCCGTAATTGTTGAAGATGAAAAACCTGCTGTAGAGAATTTATTGCAATGTTTGCAAAACATTGATGAACCAATAAAAGTAACAGCAGTTTTAACCAGCGTAAAAGCTGCGATTGAATGGTTTCAAACAAATGAATCGCCTGATTTTATAATGATGGATATTCAACTGACAGATGGATTATCCTTCAATATTTTCAAAGCCGTTGACATTAACTGCCCCGTAATATTTATTACAGCGTATGATAAATACCTGACGGATGCTTTTGAATACAACAGTATTGATTATTTATTAAAACCAGTTGAGGAATTAAAGCTAAAGAACACGATAAAAAAGTACAAACACTTTGAAAAACATTTTCTGCATAATCAAACAGCGCTGCTTGACTATTTAGATCTGAATAAAAAGAAAACGAGAGTGCTTGTTAGGAAAGGAAGCGATTTTTTAACGATAAGATTAGAGCACATCGCTTATTTTTTCACAGAACATAAAATTGTTTTTTTAGTTGATAAAGACCGAAAAAAGTTTATGGCTGAGAAAAAAACACTTGCAGAAATTGAAGAAGACCTGGATGATAAAACTTTTTTCAGAGCAAACAGGAAATATATCATTAACCTGAATTATATCTCGAGTTTTAAAACAATTGACAACAGCAAAATTTTGATAGAATTAAATGTTCCTGCAAACGAAGAAATAATTGTAAGCCAGGAAAATGCATCCAATTTTAAGAAATGGGTAAGTGAGAATTGAAAACAATGACTAAAACCATGCAGGTTCAACCTGCATGGTTTGGCTTAAATTCAGAAGATATTTCTTTTATTTCTTCCCGCCCATCATTGTTGAAGGATACAAACGTAAATATACTTCCAATGCCATTGGGTTTTTACCATACAAAGAGTCTAATCTTTTATCTGCATGATAGAATGTAATTTGGCTACCACCTGCCAGCCTTGTTTGCCCGATTTTAAACAGGTCGTAATTAAATCCAATCGTTAAAGCATTAACCGGAAAAACAGCATCATGTCCAAACTTGTCTTCATCTAAAGAAAGTTCTTCTATTCCCTTTTGCGCCCATTCGTATCTGCTGTGTATTGCTAATTTGCTTCGTCTCCATTCTGCTTCTACCAGTGCAGCATTTTCCCCGTCGTGTCCTGCTGTTTTATTTACACCCCACACTCCTGTTGCATTAAACGTGCTGTTATTTCCTAATTCTTTGCTGTAAATGGCTGACGCTGTTGTTCGGTTTACATCTTCACCAGCATGCAGCAGTTCAGGATTTTTGATAAAACCATGTGACACCTGCAAAGCCCAGTTTTTGGATGGGTTGAAGGAAAGTCTTCCGCTCCAGCTATCAAAACGTGGTTTGTCAAAATCATACCTGTTTTCATCCGGCTCTCGTCCAGTAAAGGATGAACCTTCCAGTTTGAACTGACCGTAGCGAACACCAACCGTTGCAACACCAAAGGTGATGTGTGTTGCATCTACCCAATGATGGGTGATCGGTGCATCGGGATTACCAAGTGCAGAAGGTCGATGCATAAACGCTACCGGACCTAATGCAGGCTCGCCAGGATAACCAACATATACAAATACATCTGCTTTTTTCGATAACGCCTGTGAATAGCTCACAGATAATTCAGAAAATAAATCATGTGGATGCTGGCGATCAACAATCGCTTTTCCTTTATAGGCTTCACCACTTTGAAACAGCAATGGATAACCGCTACCGCCACCTAAAGGAGCATCTAAAGAAAGCATTGTGCTAAAATGAAATAATCCGTTTTTACCTACTTGTCTTTGTCCCATGAACATGAACCAATCCGGTGCATCTACTTCACTGCTGCCCCTTGAACCTTTGTTGGTAAAATCCTGGTTATTGTATCGCAGGAACAAGTTACCATGCAACATGTACATCCATTTTGGCGAATGAAACATATAACCATACATCGGCGATGCATCAGGCAACCAACCGGTACCAGAGCCATTACGATTCATAGGAACATTAAGAGAATAAGCATGGCTCATGCTGATAGGATGGCGCATTGATTTATCCATCTCTATGTCACGCATATTCATCTGATCCATGTTCATGGTATCGGACATCTGCATTGGTTTTGTCGTATCCTGCATGTTGTGGTGCTCATGCTGAGCAATTGCATTGTAACTAACGAGAAATACTAATGGTAGTATTGCAATTATTCTTTTCATCATTTCAGATTTATTTCTTACGTCCCACGTTTACGAAAGTCTTTCCGCTTTGTAACCCGCTTTTTCAACTGCTTTTATCACGTCTTTTTCATCAAGATTTTCGGTAGTTACAGTGAGCACTTTCTTCGGATTTGCTGTATCTACTTTCCAATTGTCCTCACCAATTGTTTCATTTAGTACAGGTGTAACTTTGGCTATGCAAGAGCCACACATAATGTTTGTTTTTACTTCTATTGTTTTCATATCCTATGTTTAGTTTTATGATGCAAAGTTCCTTTTTAAGCTTATGGTAGCTGTTACAGGATTTTGGAAAAGAGTTATACTTTATTGATTGTTTATAATCTCAACCATTTTAGCAGTAAACTATTCGATACTACGCTTACACTGCTCAAGGCCATTGCTGCACCGGCTATCATCGGGTTTAATACATAACCGGTAAAAGGATATAAAACACCCGCCGCAATGGGAATCGCAATAATGTTATAGACAAATGCCCAAAACAGGTTTTGCTTAATCGTTTTGACCGTATGCTTTGATAGCTTTATGGCTTTTGGAATTTTAGTTAGATCAGATGAAATAATGGTCATCTTCGCCACATCCATAGCAATATCACTTCCTTTGCCCATGGCAATGCTAACATCGGCTTGCGCTAACGCATTGCTGTCGTTAATGCCATCGCCAACCATTGCAACTGTTTTACCCTGCTGCTGTAAGTCTTTCACAAATGCAGCTTTATCTGCCGGTAATACTTCTGCTTGGTAATAGTGAATGCCTACCTGTTCTGCAATTGCTTTTGCGGTAAACTTATTATCGCCTGTTAGCATATACACATCTATATCTGCTGCCTGTAATTCTTTCACTGCTTCAACAGAAGCTTGTTTTATTTTGTCTGTAATGGCAATAGCAGCTAAAGCATTTTGTTTATCGCTTAACCAGATAACGGTTTGTGCTTTTGAGAGCCACTCATTTGCTGTTTGCTGCAACACAGATCCGATATTGATGTTTTCAGATATAAGCAATGCCGGACTTCCTAAAAAGTATATTTTACCAGCACACACTACTTTCACACCTTTACCGGTAATACTTTCAAAAAGGTCAAGTGTTAAGGATTGAACATTTTTTTGTTTGAAGTAACGAACCACAGCTTCTGCAAGCGGATGTTCGGATTGTTGCTCGATGCTGAAAAGCAAATCAGATAACTCTTTTTCGTCTACTCCTGTTTTCCATTGAATGGAAACTACTTCAGGTTTGCCTTCTGTGATGGTACCTGTTTTATCTAAAACAATTGCATTTACTTTTTTTGCCAGTTCCAAACTTTCTGCATCTTTTATTAGAATGCTGTTCTCAGCACCTTTTCCAACACCTGCCATGATTGCCGTTGGTGTTGCCAGCCCTAATGCACAAGGACAGGCAATTACCAATACAGTTACGAGTGCTAATAATCCTTGTGTAAAGCTATTTTCTGCACCAAATACCACCCATGCGATAAAACTAAGGATAGCTACAACAATAACAATGGGAACGAAGATGCCTGCAAGCTTATCTACCAGCTTTTGCACCGGGGCTTTAGAACCTTGTGCCTCCTGTACCATTTTAATGATCTGTGCCAAGACTGTGTCGCCGCCTACTTTATCCGCTTTGAATTGAAAGCTGCCTTTTTGATTGATCGTGCCCGCAAATACCTTATCGCCCTGCTTTTTCTCAACAGGAACGGGTTCGCCGTTGATCATGCTTTCATCAACAAATGATGATCCTGTACTCACTGTACCATCAACAGCAACCTTTTCACCCGGTTTTAGTAGTAATGTATCACCCACCTTCACAGAGGCAATTGGCATTTCCATTTGATGCCTGCCTTCATGTATAACAGTTACTGTTTTTGGCTGTAAACCCATTAGTTTTTTTATAGCTGATGATGTATTGTTTTTGGCTTTTTCTTCAAGCATTTTACCCAGGAGAATAAAAGCAATCACCATAGCTATAGCTTCAAAATAAACATGCGCATCTATTCCTTTACTTTCCCAATACTGCGGATAAACGGTGTTGAACACACTGAATAAATAGGCTACACCTGCACTCAATGCCACCAGTGTGTCCATATTGGCAGAGCCATGCTTGGCCTGCTTCCAGGCGCCAATAAAAAACTGTTGACCAAAAATCAATACAACCGGTGTCGCTAATGCCCACATGATGTAATTAGCATAAGGAATATTTATAAAGACCATTCCAATTGCCACCAATGGAATAGATAACAGCAACGAACCAATGGTTCTTTTCTTTAGTGTTTTAAATTTTTTTCGGTGAACTTCTTCCAGTGCATCTTTGGCTTCTTCGCTTTCATCAACCATTAAATCGTAACCAATGCTTTGAAGTGCTGCCTTTAACTTTTGGGGGTCTGTAATAGTTGGAACATATTCTACCTGTGCTATTGCATTGGCATAATTAACAGAAACATGTACAACGCCCGGTGTATTTTCTAAAATGCTTTGCGAACTGCTGGCGCAGGACGCGCAGCTCATATTTAGTACAGGAAAGTTTTTCTTCACTGTATCTACATCATAACCTAAATCCCGTATTGCCTTAACTGCTTTAGGAACGGCTTCCAAGCCATCATCAGCAGTGATTACAGCCCTGTTATTATTTAATTCAACTTTATGCGTTTTAATACCTTCCACTTTGCTTAATCCTTTGTCTACGATCAAAGCACAGTGTTCACTTTCAACACCGGCTAAGGGAAGATGGATTATATATTCTTCATTTTTCATCGCTGCACTATTTAATACCACAAAGGTCCTGCAATAGCATAGGATTGCTGTTACACTCTTTTGGAAAAGATGTGCAGATAATTGTGCCGGCGCAACTTTTAAACTTATTTTTTTACATTGTCAATCGGCTTCCTGTGGGCTGCCCCAAGCTGCTTGAATTGGGAAGGTGTCATGCCGGTGAACTTCTTAAATTGATTGGAAAGATGTTGAGTGCTGCTATAGCCGAGGTTAAACGCTATTTGACTAAGCGAATGTTCATCGTAGATGAGTAGCTCTTTTGTTTTTTCAATCTTTTGCAGAATAAAAAATTGTTCAATAGTAATGCCTTCTACTTCCGAAAACAATTTGCTTATTGACGAATAGTCTTTATAAATATTATCGCTGATGTATTTGCTTATGCTGAAACGCTCTTCTATATTACCGCTTTGTACCTTTTGAATAAGTAAGTTTTTAACCTGTTCGATCAGTTGCGTTTTCTGGTCATCTAATAATTCGAAACCTGTTTGCTTTAAATCTTCTGCAAATTGTTCAAGTTTTTCTTTTTCCGGCTCTTTTATTAGTTCGACTTCTCCAAGACGTACATATTTAGCCTGCAGATGGTTTTTCTCTAAGATCTGTTCTACAGATGTAATGCACCTCGGGCAAACCATATTCTTTATAATAAGTCGCATCAGGCAAAGGTAGCTCTTGATACAGAAAAGCTTCTTCTTTACACTACCTACAATTTCCCACCAATTATAATAAATCAATAACTTTGAGAGCGTCCTCATAATTAATCGGCATAAAATAAACACATGGATGAAAACTGGCCGGAGCTTTCCTACGAAAGAGGTAAAGAAACCTTTGTTACTGTTCACATGTGGACACAGATAGCAGGAAAAATAAAATTAGCATTGATGCCATGGATCAATCATTCCTGGCATGTTACACTTCATGTTACAGCAAACGGTTTAACAACACAGGCTTTACCTTACAAAAATTTTGATTTTGAGATTAATTTTGATTTCATAAAACATCTTTTAAAAATTACTACTAGTAAAGGTGATCACAGGCAATTTGATCTTCACTTTCTTTCTGTAAAAGATTTTTATCATAAGATTTTTAAACTTTTGGAGGAGCTGGATATTTATGTGAAAATAAAACCGGTACCGGTTGAAATAAAAGACCCGATCCCTTTTGAAAAAGATGTTATTCATCATACCTATAACGAAGAGCAGATCATTGCATTTCATTTGGCTTTACTTAAAACAACAGAGGTTTTCTTAAAATTCAGAAGTGTATTCAGAGGGAAATGTAGTCCTATTCATTTTTTCTGGGGAAGCTTTGATCTTGCATTATCTTTTTTCTCCGGTAGAAAAGCTCCTCCACATCCAGGCGGTATTCCCGGTTTGCCTGATTGGGTAGCGGCAGACGCTTATGATCGTGAAGTAAGCAGTTGTGGTTTTTGGCCCGGGAATGAAGACTTTCCTCATGCCGCCTTTTATTGCTATTTATACCCCGAGCCAAAAGGATATAGTACAGCGTATGTGCAGCCTGCACAAGCATCATACAACAATATACTCAGAGAATTTATATTACCTTACGATACCCTCCGACAGGCGGATAAGGGAGAATTGAAATTATTTGAGTTTTTGAAAAGTACTTATACTACCGGTGCTGACCTTGCAAACTGGGACAGGGAATTGCTTGAACATTAAAACAAGGAACTTTTTAAAAAGATCGTATGAATCAAGATCCTTTGTGTGAACACATAAGAAGCCTAAAAGAAATAAAACAACCTCAAGAATTTGTTTGTGAAGAATGCATCAAAACAGGAAGTAATTGGGTTCACCTTCGCACCTGCCAAACCTGTGGCGTTACTTTATGTTGTGATTCTTCACCTAATCAGCACATGACAAAACATTATCATCAAACACATCATCCTGTTGTAATATCTGCCGAGTCCGGCGAAAAATGGATATGGTGTTATGTAGATGATGTTTTTGCAGAATATGCGTAATGCATAATTTTCCATTGTTTTGTTAGATATAGAATATTTTCAGCGGCTTATTGTGGCATAGTATTTTCCATCAATAATATAAAATATTGATTATGGATAATACAAAATCAAATAACAACAGGAACAGTAAAAATGTGGATGCTACTAATGAAGATCATGTAAATAAAGATTTTCCAGGTTATCCGCATTATCCTGATTCAGAAGATATTACCAATCCACAAAATAATACGGCACGTGTTTCTACTTCTGATGTAGAAAATGTTACACGAGAAAATTTGAGGCATGAGCCGGTTGATAAAAATTCAGCGGCGGCAGACCCAGAGGCAATAGAAGATTTTGATGATCTTGGCATTGTGCCGGGAACAGAAGCGGATGTTACGGAAGAAGATCTTCGCAATCTTGGACCGAAAGATAAAGACCTTGACATGGGTGAAGATGAAATGATAGAAGCAGCACCATCAGCAGAAACATTTGGAGATGGCACTGAAGAAACAGTTGATGATCTAAGTAAAGCTGATCTTGCTGATGAAATGGAAAGAACAGGTTATGATCTGGATGTTCCTACACCGGATGATGATACCAATAAAGAAGAAGCTTTAGGCCAGGATGATGAAGAAAACGATTACTATAGTTTAGGCGGCGATGAAATGAGCAACCTGGATGAAGATCCAACCGCAGAAGGCTTTTAAACTTCTTTAAAAAAATACTGAATAGCCAATGCATATCCCTTCAACCCTAAACCACTTATTGTTCCCCTGCATTTAGCGGACACATGCGAAATTTTTCTGAAATCTTCTCTTGCATGCACATTACTTATATGCACTTCTATAACAGGTGTGGTGATAGCTGCGATAGTATCACCAATAGCAACCGATGTGTGCGTATAACCACCGGGATTAAAAATAATTCCATCACAACTAAAGCCAACACGCTGCAGTTCGTTAATTAATTCGCCTTCTACATTGCTTTGAAAATAATTAAACTCAACGTTTGAAAATTGTGTTTGTAATTGCTGATAGTAATCTTCAAAAGTTTGGTTACCGTAAACCTGTGGTTCTCTTGTGCCTAAAAGATTAAGATTGGGGCCGTTGATGATTGCTATTTTCATCTGAAATCTATTTTATATTAATGCCGGATCGAACCTCGCATTTTTTTCTTCTGATTAAAATTATAATGCCGGTTTCATGCGGACGAATGTACATAAAAACATACACCACTTTAATTCATTTGTATGAAGTGCGCCTACGCTAAAAATATTTGTTTGTTCTAAAGCAAGTTTCATTAATCTGTAATAACTTACCGGCGCTTTAAAAAAAGTGTTGTTGTAAAAAAAGAACTTATAAAGAAATGATTGCTGTGCTTTGTGCAAAAAAATGTTTTTGCAGCAAAAAGGAATTAAAAGTTATTTTGACACGTGAAGAAGATGAATCCCTTTGTTGAATAAAGTTCAGAACGTTGAAGTGAGTGATACCGAAATACATCGGTACAGGAAAAACAGGCGGAGATTAAAGAACAAAAAGTTAAGTACAAAAAATAAAATACCATTTATTAACCAATCCTGCTCGATTAGGGAGACGGGGTAAAACGATTGATCATGTCAGTTCTAACAGGTAACAAAGAATTTTTTAAAGGCATCGGACAAATAAAATATGAGGGTCCGCAATCTGATAATCCACTTGCATTTCGGTGGTATGATGAAAATAAGGTAGTAGCCGGTAAAACCATGAAAGAATATTTGCGTTTTGCCTGCGCTTACTGGCATTCTTTCAATAATGTTGGCGGCGATCCTTTTGGTGAAGGCACACATGTTTTCCAATGGAATGAAAGCAGCGACCCGATTCAAAGAGCAAAAGATAAAATGGATGCTGCATTTGAGTTCATCACAAAAATGAATATTCCTTTTTATTGTTTTCATGATGTGGATGTAGTTGATTATACGAATGATGTTGCAGATAATGAAAAACGTTTGCAAACAATGGTTGAATATGCAAAACAAAAACAACAGCAAAGTGGTGTAAAACTATTGTGGGGAACGGCTAATTTATTTTCTCATCATCGTTATATGAATGGGGCATCGACCAATCCTGATTTTCATGTGTTGGCTCATGCAGCAGCACAGGTTAAAGCTGCGTTGGATGCAACAATTGCTCTAGGTGGCGAGAATTATGTTTTCTGGGGAGGAAGAGAAGGTTATATGACCTTGCTGAACACCAACATGAAACGCGAACAGGAACATCTTGCCCGTTTTCTTCATACTGCAAAAGACTATGCAAGAAAACAAGGTTTTAAAGGAACATTTTTTATCGAGCCAAAACCAATGGAACCAACAAAACATCAATATGATTATGATGTTGCAACGGTTATTGGTTTTCTACGCCAGTTTGACCTGATGAATGATTTCAAGCTAAACATTGAAGTGAATCATGCAACGCTTGCAGGCCATACTTTTCAACATGAATTACAGGTTGCTGCAGATGCAGGCTTGTTGGGAAGCATTGATGCGAACAGGGGCGATTATCAAAATGGTTGGGATACAGATCAGTTTCCGAATGATATAAATGAATTAACCGAAGCGATGCTGGTAATTCTTGAAGCAGGTGGTTTTAAAGGAGGTGGTATAAACTTCGATGCAAAGATCCGCAGAAACTCAACTGATCCTGAAGACTTGTTCTATGCACACATCGGCGGAATGGACACTTTTGCAAGAGCATTGATTGTTGCAGATAAAGTGCTTCAAAATTCTGATTATAAAAAAATACGTTCAGAACGTTATGCATCTTATGACAGTGGCAAAGGGAAAGAATTTGAAGAAGGCAAACTTACTTTGGAAGACCTGAGAAACTATGCTGCAGAAAACGGTGAACCAAAAACCATCAGCGGTAAACAGGAATACTTAGAGAACCTTATCAATCGTTATATCTAAATCCTAAAAAATTAATCAACTGCTTTATGAGTTTTTTAAATGGTGAAGACTATTTTGTATTTCTTATTTATTTTTTGATAGTTGCACTTTACGGTTGGTGGGTTTACCGGAAAAAAAAGAAGGTTGGCGTTTCTGCTTCGCATGATTATTTTATAGCAGAAGGATCGCTTACCTGGTGGGCAATTGGTGCATCGTTGATCGCTTCTAACATTTCTGCTGAACAATTTATCGGTACGAGTGGCTCCGGTTTTAAACTCGGGCTTGCCATATCAACATACGAATGGATGGCTGCTGCAACATTGATCATTGTTGCCATATTCTTCATTCCTATTTATTTGAAGAATAAGATCTATACGATGCCACAGTTTCTTAACGAACGTTATAACGGAACAGTAGCAATGATCATGGCTATCTTTTGGCTGATGTTATACATCGTAGTTAACCTGATGTCTATCTTATATCTTGGTGCACTGGCTATCAGTAGCATTTCCGGGTTAAACCTTTTATTGTGTATCATTATACTTGCCATATTTGCCATTTTTATCACCTTGGGCGGCATGAAAGTCATCGGTTATACTGATGTGATACAGGTTTTCTTCCTGGTGCTCGGTGGATTAGTAGCAACATATATCGCTTTGAATCTTGTCGCAAAAGAATCAGGCGAAACAGGAATTATTAGAGGATTTGCTCTCCTGCAAGAACAGGCAAGCGATCACTTTCACATGATATTCAAAAAAGACAATCCAAATTATATTGACCTGCCGGGATTAACTGTTCTTGTCGGCGGTATGTGGATCACCAACCTGAATTACTGGGGATGTAACCAGTACATTACACAACGTGCTTTAGGCGCAGATCTTAAAACAGCACGTAGCGGTATTTTGTTTGCCGCTTTTCTTAAACTGTTAATGCCTGTAATTGTTGTACTTCCCGGCATTGCGGCTTATGAGCTATATCAGAAAGGATATTTTCAACAGGAAATGCTT
>JAEZRL010000331.1 GCA_023440945.1 Bacteroidota bacterium | reverse complement strand
TATCTTTGCGCCTCTAAAAAATTACCTAAGGAGGTATAACTACTATGCTGATAATAGATTCAAAAGATTGCGAAAACATTGACAAAGCGCTTAAGAAATACAAGAAGAAGTTTGAAAAAAGCAAGATCTTGTTACAGTTGAGAGAGCGTCAAAGCTTTACAAAACCTTCTGTACAACGCCGCAACGAAGTGCTGAAAGCAGTGTACAAGCAAAAGATAGCAAGTGGTAAAATAGAAGGATAAAATTCACTTTCGCTAAACATATTCAAGTAGCCATAAGGTTTGTAACTTTATGGCTACTTTTTATGTTAGAAACCTACCAAGAACTATTACAGGCTTTTCTCCAATATCTGCAGTTTGAGAAAAGATATTCGCAACACACACTTATTTCTTATAAAAACGACCTGGAACAATTCTTTGATTTTATTCAGTCAGAATTTGATTCCCCCGCTACAGATAAAATAACCTCAGCGCAAATACGGAGCTGGCTGGCAAGCTTGAAAGAAGACGGACTTACCGCAAAAAGCATCAACCGGAAAATATCAGCTTTAAAATCTTTTTTTAAATACTTAATGAAGCAGGGCATTGTTGTAAAAACACCTTTGACAACCATTGTTACGCCTAAATCAAATAAACGGCTACCTGCTTATGTAGAACAAAAAGATATACAGGAATTATTTAAAAAAAATGAATTTAGTGAAGACTGGAATGGCAAAACAAAAAGACTTATCATTTTATTGTTTTATCACACAGGAATACGTTTGAGTGAATTAATTAATCTGAAAGAATACCAGGTTGATTTTAGCTACTGTCAACTAAAAGTTACGGGGAAAGGCAATAAAGAAAGAATTATTCCTTTATCAAAAGAAGTACTAAAAGAACTGCAAACTTATGTTGATGAAAAACATAAATTATTTGAAGCTGTCACAAATGTTTTTGTAAATAATAAAGGAAAACCGCTTTATCCAAAATTTGTTTATACAGCCGTAAAAGTTGCTTTAGGGGATGTTACAAAGCAGGAAAAAAGAAGTCCGCATGTACTTCGCCACACATTTGCTACGCACTTGATGAATGAAGGAGCCGATTTGAATGCAGTGAAAGAATTATTAGGCCATGCAAGTCTTGCAGCTACGCAAGTTTATACACATAATACAATCGAAAAACTAAAAGAAGTTTTTAAGAAAGCACATCCGAAAGCATGATTCACCGAAACTTAAGATCAAAAAAAGTACTTTACCCTTTGTGTAATTTGTGCCTGCCTTTGAGAGATAAATTTTATGCCGCACAAATACCAACTCTTTCGCGTTCGTGCTTTTGTTGTTCTGCTTCGTTTACCATAAAATGTGCAAGATCACCGGTAGTAATATAAAATTTATCCGAAGCCGGCGGATAAGTTTCACTCGTTACATATTCTTCCGTCGCCTCTTCATCTTTTATATCCGGTGCGCAAACAAACGTATAATCAAGATTAGAATCTTTTAAATACAAATAAGCTTGCTTATGTTCATTTGCGACGGGCAAATATTCTTTCGGAAAATCAGACTCATCCATTAAAAATCCACCTTCAGGCGAACTTAAAATACCAAAGTTACCTAAGGCAATTATCCTTTTAACACCAGCCTTTTCCATTTGTGCAACAATATTTTTCATACCTAAACTTCTCGCCTTATCTATTCCATCAAATGAGCCGCCGAGAACTGATAATACCGCATCGGCACCACTTATCGCATTTAATACTTCTCCTTCATCAAACACCGCTCCTTTTATCGCTTTCAACTGATCATTTCTAATATCTTCGTCGATAAGTTTTGTAATATTTCTTCCAAATGCACGAACAGTATGGCCTTTGGCTAAAGCATAACGAACAATTCGTTTGCCTACCTGACCGGTTGCTCCAAAAACGGTTAGTATCATTATCAACTATTTAAATAAAGATAGCAAAGAAAGATTTCAGATATTTAGTTGTTGCAAAACATCTTCCATTGAAATGGCGTAATGGCTTTCATCATAAATACATTCACCATTTTTAATAACAAGTATCTGCGGGGATTCATGATACACATTAAATTGCTCCGCAATTTTATTAGATACATTACGGTTGCGTATCACATCAACAAAATAATAATCAAGCGAATCAGGAGGAGATTCTCTTTCCAATCGCCGCAGCACCATACTGCTTATGCCACAACGGCTGCTGTGTTTATAAACAATTTGCGGCTTTTGCCCAGAGTCATCAATAATTTTTTGTAACTGTTCCGGTTCAGTAAGTGATATCCAATTCATCTTATAAAAAAGGCAAACATTATGCCTCAGTGCTTTCTAAAATAATTCTTGTCGTGAGAAGGACAGTCGCCGGATCTTGAAGCTGCGCAGGATGCAACAGCAAAAAGAACAACGATGGTTAAAAAGAATAACGTAATTGTTTTTTTCATGGGTGATAATTTACTCAGATAACAAAAATAATTATATGAAAAGAAACAGCATATTATAAACAGCTTAAGATTTGTTGTTGCTGTTTAAGTGTTTAATAATTTCATGTTATCGTCTTTTTGTTCTTTGGTCATCACCGGTTGTGTCACTCACTTCAAGATTCTGAACCTTAATCAACATTCTTTGCAAAAGGCTTATCAGATTTATAAAAGATAATCATGGTTGGTGTATTATGAATATTACTTTCTTTCACCTTTATAGTATCAAACATCTTATCCAGCGTTTCTAATTTCTCCGGATCAATTTTATCCACAAGATAATTTCCCTGGCCTTTTTGTTCTTTGTCAGCTTCCTGTTTTTTTGTTGGCCAAAAATAACCTGACATAGAAAGCGCCTTATTACGGTCTTTGATATATTTTCCTATAAGATAAGGCTCTACTTCCCTGTAATCTTTAAATTCTTTTCCTTCTGATCTTTTGCTTTCATAATAAAACCTTATAAGCTTTGCAGATCTAATAATATTTCCGAGCTGTTTTACTTTATCAATTTGTTTATTGTTCAATCCGTGAACTTTCTGTAAAAGATCACCTATCAAAGCGCTTTGAGCAGGGTTTATTTTTTCTGCTGCATCAATAATGTTGAAATATTCTGCTCTGTCAACTTCAGGAATAACAATTTTTTTCGAAGATTTTGGCGGCCAGTTAATGGTAATCTTATTGCTTGTTATTTGGTTTACATCTGCATCAAACTCTACTGCGAAAGCATAAACTGTTTTTCCTCCTTTTTGTTTTACAGGTGCCAAAGCAATAAAATTCCCATTAAGATCAGTACCTGTTTCTTCTTTAAACTCACGTATTGCAGCTTTCTGCAAATCTTCTTCCTCGTTATCCGGTTCGCCTTTTGGAATAGACCAAGCGCCGTTGTCTTTGTTCTTCCAAAAAGGTCCACCTGGATGCACCAGTAATACTTCGAACAAATGATTTTTTACTCTGTATGCAAGAATGCCTGCGCTTTTCTTAGCCATTGAATAAAGTTAGATTGTAAGCAAAAACTAAAAACAGACCAGATTCTATCTGATTTATGAAGTTAACCTGATGTCCTTACACTTTTGCTCAAAATTCTTTTGAATCACAAAGGTGGATAACACGGTTACATGCCTACCTTTTTTTCGCAGGAAGCTCAACTATAAATTCCGCAAAAGAACCTTCTTCTGTAACCACACTTAATGTTCCTGAGTGACCTTTTGTTACGATATCATAACTTAATGATAAACCTAAACCGGTTCCTTGTCCTGGAGGCTTCGTTGTGAAAAAGGGATGAAATATTTTATCGCGAATTTTTTGTGGGACGCCATTTCCATTATCTTTCACACTTATCTCAACATTGTCGCCAATTTTTTTTGTGCTAACCCAAACAGTAGGTTCATAATTTTTTTCTAGTATATTTTTTTTCTTTTCTGTTACTGCATAAAAAGCATTATTAAAGAGGTTTAAAAAAACACGTCCTATATCCTGCGGCACAATGCTTATTTTCCCGAGTGTTTTATCATAATCTGTTTTTATAACGGCATTAAATACTTTGTCTTTTGCACGCAGACCATGATAACTCAAACGTAAAAATTCATCTGCTAAAGCATTAATATCCGTCAACTCTTTTTGCCCGGTACTGCTACGTGAATGTTGCAGCATCCCTTTTACAATACTATCGGCTCTTTGACCGTGAAATACGATCTTCTTTTCGTTCTCTTTTATATTATCAGCAATCGCTATCGCATCTTCATTTCCATTAGTTGAAATGGCATCCTTCAACTCGTCAATCAAATCCATATTTACTTCAGAAAAGTTATTTACGAAGTTTAAAGGATTCTGAATTTCATGTGCTATACCTGCTGTTAATTCGCCCAGCGAAGCCATTTTTTCTCTTTGCACTAATTGTGATTGCGCAGCTTTCAATTCGTTCAATAATTGCTGCAGGGTTTCTTTCTGTTGTAATAATTCCGAAGTACGCTCCTGCACTTTTTCTTCAAGCACTTCATTTTGTTTGGTAAGGATTTGCTGTTGTTCTTCATGCAAAGCATTTACATTTTTATGATACTGCAATTTTTTTCGCTGGCTGATAACAAAAGCGATAATGAAACTTGTAAATAAAATTACCATGGCGGAAATGCCAATGATAACACGGGTTTCGATATTAATTTGAAGCAGGTACATAAAAAGCTTTAGCTATAAAAAAGCAAAAAATGATATAAGCAATATTATGAACATCCCATATTTTATCAGCTAAATTCAAATTCTGTTCTACCATCGGATTATAAAACAGGAATACAAAAAAATTTACTACAACATAAATACTTAAGCCTGTTGTTATCCAAAAATCAGCACCATGCGATACAACGTCATTCTCATTTCTTAGTTCTGATAAATAATATAACATACAATAGATCAAAAGCAGGTAAGCTTCTGCTGTAAGTAAATTACCGCTTATATGTTCTGGATCGAAAAAATTTTCAAAGAACCCAAAGTTGATCAGGATAAAAACAAGCGATACAACAGGAAGTATTTTTTTTAAAGTGTTGAAATGAGATTGATGAATTGCAATAAAAAAATAACTGAAACATGCGAATCTTATAACTGAATGAATGTTATACAAAGGTGTGTTATAACTTAACCAGGAAGGAAAGTGTAGCTCTTTATGATAGTCGGCAATAAGATCGCCAAGCAAATTGATAACAAAAGCAACGGGTACATAAAGAGCAACCGGTTTAAGATATTTTTGCCGAAGCGGAATAAAAAGTAAAATCACCAAAGGCAGCAGCAAAGGCCACACTTCAGCCCAATCAAGTATCAATTGCAGGTATTTATTCATCTTCAGCAGCAGCTTGTTTCTTCAAAGCAGAAGATATATAAGCAACAATATAAAAACAAATAGCAAAACTTCAAAGTGAAACAATTTCTATGAGAAGCAAGATTCCCACAGAAAGTATCATCTTAGTTCTTGTTAGATAAAAAACTTCCCTCCAAACCACAAAATGTCACCGCATTAATTGGATAAAACCTTAACCTATTTTTCCTGTGCAACCCTATGCCATTGTGCCTTTATGGTTTAGAAGTTATACAAGTAATTGAAGGTTCTTCTGTTCCCAAATCCATAGCATCTTTTCTACACTATTACCCATTCATCTTTCCCCTAATGTGTTATAATTTTTTATGTAAGTATTCATTTACAGTAAGCTTTTTTAACGGCACGTTTTTTTCGATGCAAGCTTAATCGTAGAAGATTACACACAGAAACGTTCTTCTTCATTCAAAAATTTATTAATAGATAAATCAAATAATTATGCTGGCAATGAATTACCGCGGCCCTTTCCGCATTCGTGTTGTTCGAGATAAACCTGTTCCTCAAATTGAACATCCCGGCGATGCTATTGTACGTGTTACACGTTCGTGTATTTGTGGTTCTGATCTTCATTTATATCACGGACTTGTTCCGGACACCCGGGTTGGTTCTACTTTCGGTCATGAATTCATTGGTGTTGTGGAAGAAGTAGGAGCGGATGTTCAAAAACTGAAACCGGGAGATAGGGTTATGGTACCTTTCAACATAGGCTGCGGTATTTGTCCTTTCTGCGCTCAAGGGCTCTATAGCAATTGCAATGAATCGAATCCTTCTGCGGCGGCGGCCAGTGGCATTTATGGTTATTCGCATACAACCGGTGGTTATGATGGCGGACAAGCAGAATATGTTCGTGTTCCTTATGCAGATATTGGCCCATATATTATTCCCGAATGGATGGACCCAGAGGATGCTGTGTTACTGACTGATGTTGTTCCAACAGGTTACCAGGCAGCATTAATGGGTGGGATAAGAAAAGGTGATACAGTTGTGATTTTTGGCGCTGGCCCAATCGGAATTATGGCTGCAAAAAGTGCCTGGTTATTTGGAGCAGGACGTGTAATTGTGCTTGATCAATTGGATTATCGTCTCGAGTTCGTGAAGAACTATGCACAGTGCGAAGCATATAACTTCCGTTCAATGAAAGACCCTATCGTATTTATAAAGAAAACAACGGATTATTACGGCGCAGATGTTTGCATTGATGCTGTAGGTTGCGAAGCTGCAGGTAGTCTGCCTCAGACCATCCTTGGCAGAAAAATGCTTATCGAAGGTGGTTCAGCAACTGCACTCCACTGGGCCATTAATTCTGTAAAAAGAAGCGGCATTGTTTCCATTGTTGGCGTTTATGGTCCTACAGGTTCACTTATTCCTGTCGGAAGCATAGTAAACAAAGGAATTACCATTCGTGCTAATCAGGCCTCTGTACTGGAACTGCTACCAAAAATGATAGAGCATGTAAAGCAAGGTCATATCAATCCAAAAGAGATCATTACACATCGTGTGCCTTTGGAAGAAGTTGCAGATGCTTACCACATGTTCTCGCACAAACTTGACAATTGTATCAAAACCGTTTTAATTCCGCCCGCAGCTTAATCTTAAAATAATAATGTTATGGAAAATGCAGAAAATGTAAAAGATGTAAACATGCACAATGACTTTAATATAAAAGATGAAAGTGCTAATACAAACATTCCTTCTCAATATGCGCATATAAAGGGTTGGGGTGTGGATGCCGATCCTGAAAACGATCCCACCTACCCCATGAAACGTTACAATGGTGACGATCATAAACGTTCGCATTATAAAAAACCACCGCAGCAACATTCAGATGTGGAGATATTACAAACCATCGAACGAAAAGATAAATCTGCTGTTTTTGGCACCACTGTCCCACCTTCCGGTCTAAGCGGAACAATCCGACGTTTTGCTTTTAAATTTAGTGAAAACAATTACCTGCACTGGCTTCCGCTTATCATGGCAGACAGGGTGAATATGATAGAAGGAGTACTTGAAGATATTGCTCATGGTCACTTTCCAAACATCCTGGCAGAACGCGGCATGGCTGCAGAATGGAAATACAACCGTAAAGCACTGATAACAAAAGTGGCTGCAGGTGCATTGATAACAACTGTTGCAGTAATGTTATTATCAGGTAAGGGTAAAAAATTAAAGAAGCGTTTTAGTTAAGATGAATTTTGTTATGTACTGAGCCGCAGTCCATGAATGATGCTTTAGTTGTGTCACCCACATGTACTGGTGTGGAAGTTTGTGCATTCTATAAGACAAACTCAATATTACAAACCTTCAACTATTTTTCCTAACTCCTTATCTATTTGTCCTGATTCGCCATATTCAACAACACGTCCAATTTCTTTTCCATCTTTCATCACGATAAAAGTGGGAACGTCAATTATATTAAAAGCTTTGTGCAGGTTATCAAGTGTGGTTTTATCCGGTTTTACACCGATCAGGGTAATATTATCAGCAGGATAATTTGATTTATCAACCAACCTGAAAAATACAGGCAATAGGTTATGCGTGTCTTCGCACCATGTTCCCAAAAAAATAATCATTTGGAATTTTGAACCGTTTTGCTGAAACACTTTTACCGCATTTGCATCTGCCTGTCCTAAATTATAATTCTGCTGAAACCATTTAAAAGAACTGTCTTTTTCAATATCAGAACGGGAAACAAGTCCTTCCAAAACTTTTGCGTCTCCATCCATAAATGATAGGTAAGTTTTATTTGCATCATTGTTTTTAGGTTGGGCAAAAACATGATTTGAAAAAACGGTAAACGAAAGAATAAAAAAAGAAAGAATAAGTTGCTTGATCATGCCTCTAAATTAGCTTTCAGTTCCAAAAGAAACCCTCTGAACTTTGTTAAAGATTGTATGAGCTGCAAATTAGCATCTGCACTTTTACGATTTGCTTTCAGGTATTTTTTTGCACCTTCAATGGTAAATTTCCGTTGACGTAACAGGTAATAGATCACCTGCAAACTCTTCACATCTTCAGGTCTGAATAACCTGTCGCCTTTGCGATTTTTACGGGGCTTCAAAACATCGAATTCATTTTCCCAATAACGCAGTAAGGAAGAATTTACCCTAAACCATTTTGCCACGACACGCATAGGATAATATTGTTTTTGAAAAAGAATTTCATCATCCGGCACTTCAATCAGATCAACTTCTGCATCAATTTCTTTAAATGATTTTCTGCCACGCTTCTTTAAAATTCTCACTTCCGTTGTTGCAGAAAGAAAATCCTTTGCTGAAGCTGTTTCTACCTGCAGGACATCATTCCTCTCTCCTGCTTTCTCCTCCTCTTTTACTTCCTCCTTAATAACAGGTTCAGTTTTCTTAACCTTTACCGCAATGTTTGCATTTGCAAAAACAATAGCACCTTCCTTCAATAAAGTGCCATTTGCATTAGTTTCTTTCCGCACAAATTCTGATATATCTTTAGCATCACTATTTTCCTCCTGAAACATCTCCTTCATTGCATCTTTACTCACAACAACTTCTTCATCTATAACGGGTAATTCATTCTGTGTTATAACTTTTTCTTCTACCTGTTTTTTTTCAGCAGGTGTTGTTTCCTGTGCAAGTCCAAATAACGATAGCTGGCTCATATTGTAAAAATACTAAGCTTCACTTCTGTAATAAAATCACTTTTCCTGCAGGTGGATAAGATGTGTATGTTGTAAGGGTGTATGTTTGTAAAAACTATTGGTTTTTGAAAACGATCAAAACAATTTGTATTTGTGGTGCGGGAACAATGGGCAGCGGCATAACACAAGTAGTTGCACAAGCAGGTTTTGATGTTATACAATATGATGTCGAGGAGATAATGCTGCAAAAAAGCAAAGCGAACATTAATAAAGGTTTAGAAGTATTAAAAAACAAAGGCAAATTAACAGAAGAGCAAAAAAAAGTTTGTTTGCAGAATATTGTTTTTACCACTGTTATTGATGATTGCAAGGCAGATGTAATTATAGAAGCAATAATAGAAGATAAACAGGCGAAAATAAATTTGTTTCGCAGCCTGATGAATATTAACCGGAAAGAAACAATTTATGCAACAAACACATCTTCTATTTCTGTTTCATCTATTGCCTCTGCAACAAAATATCCCATGCAGGTAGCAGGCTTTCATTTTTTTAATCCGGCGCCGGTAATGAAACTGGTTGAAATTATCCATGCTGCACAAACAAAACAGGAAGTCGTAGAACAATTATTTGAGTTGTCCAAGCAGCTAGGAAAAACACCCGTTTTTTGTAAAGATTCACCCGGATTTATTGTAAACAGAATTGCAAGGCCTTATTATCTCGAAGCAATGAAATTGGTTGAAAACGGTTTTGCAACTATTGAAACAACAGATGAATTAATGGAAGCAACGGGTTTCAAAATGGGACCATTTAAACTGATGGATCTTATCGGTATTGATATTAACTTTTCTGTGAGCAATATAGTTTGGGAGGCTTTGGGTAAACCGGAAAGATTAAAACCATCTTTGCTGCAAAAACAAAAAATTGAAGCAGGACTGTTGGGCAAAAAAACAGGAACTGGCTTTTATAATTATTCATAACAAATCAATTTTTAATTGATTAATTATTTGAAGGAGTAAGAATTGTCTTTAAGTAATACAACGATTTCCATAAATAATAATGATACAAATAAGGATGACCTCATTTTAATAACCGGTGCAACGGGTTTGGTTGGTTCTCATTTAACGGAAGAACTAGTACGCAGGGGAAAAAAAATCAGGGCAATTTATCGTTCTTCAATTCCTTCTGCAGACTGGGCGAAAAAAGTGGAATGGATTCAAGGAGACATCCTTGATATAGTTCTGCTCGAACAAGCAATGCAAAATGTACAGCAGGTTTATCATTGTGCAGCGATTGTTTCATTTCATCCAAAACAGAAAAAACAATTATTCCAAACGAATGTAGAAGGAACTGCAAATGTTGTAAACGCTGCTATTAATGCAAACGTGAAGAAATTATTGTTTGTGAGTTCTGTCTCTGCCCTGGGAAGAATGAGAAAAAACAGCATGGTTAATGAAACCATGAACTGGAGCGAAGAAACAAGCAACAGCGAATACGGCAAAACGAAATATCTCGCCGAAATGGAAGTATGGCGTGGAACTGGAGAAGGATTACAGGCTGTTATTGTAAACCCAACTATCATTCTTGGCGCCGGTGACTGGAACAAAGGTTCTTCTGGTATTTTTAAAACCATTTATAATGAGTTTCCCTGGTACACCGATGGCGTAAGCGGATTTGTGGATGTTCATGATGTGATAAAAGCAATGATATTTTTGATGGAAAGCGATATAGATAAACAACGTTTTATTTTAAATGCGGAAAATATAAGCTACAAAGTTTTGTTTGATGAAATAGCAGCCAATTTCAAAACAAAAGCACCGCATAAAAAAGTCTCACCTTTTATGGCTGAAGCAGTTTGGCGTTTTGAAGCGCTGAAAGGAAAACTATCAGGAAAAGATCCTTTGCTCACAAAAGAAACAGCACGTACAGCACAGGCAAAAGTTTATTTTGATAACAGTAAATTATTAAAGCTATTTTCCGATTTTCACTACAACTCTATTCAGCAAAGCATTAAAAGAATCGTGAGCGAATTGAAACAAATACACGGTTTACACTAAAACTAAATACAGAAAAAACAAGCTACAAAAGTTTCGCTCTTATAGCGTTTTTAACTCAGCTATAATTCACTTTCACCTTCTCAATTCATCATTCATTTCTTAACACATCTTTCACGACACCTTGATAAACGTTCACGAAAACCTTCGTTCTATTATTACTCAAGTTTAAAATAATTATTTATGAAAAAGATCATGATGTTTGTTTGTGCTGCTATTCTTTCTGTTGCAGTTGTTCATGCACAGGACAGCACAAGCATGAAAAAACATAATCATTCCCGTTTCGACAATCGTCAAAAAAGAAATGATTTTAGCAATTTGAATTTAACGCAGGATCAAAAAGATCAGTTTCAAAAAATAAGACAGGAATCAAGAGTTGAGCGTGAAAAAATTAGAAATGATTCAAGTCTTTCACAGGAACAAAAAGAAGCAAAAATGAAAGACCTGCAAAAACAGGACAAAGAAAAGTTTTCCCGTATTCTTACAGATGAGCAAAAAGCAAAACTGAAAGAAGAAAAAGCACAAAAAAAAGATTATTATAAAAAGAGAAAAGAAAGTGCTTCGCCTACCAAATAGCTTTTGATTTTTGGGTTTAAATTTTGAGGTCACAGACGATTACAAAAAAACCTCCTTAGGAATAAGGAGGTTTTATATTTACTAACCCATCCATGAACAAAGCTGCTTGAATACATGGATAATTTTAGCTGCTAACAATAATGTTCAAAAGCAGCAATTAAGTTATTAGCGATAACATGCGCAGGACGACCTTCAATCTGGTGACGTTCTACCATATGTACCAGTTCTCCATCTTTAAACAAAGCCACTGCAGGAGAAGAGGGTGGATAAGGCAATAAATGTTCACGAACTCTTCTTACCGCATCAATATCATAACCTGCAAATACAGTTGTTAAATGATCAGGTTGCTTAGGCGAATTTTTTACCGCCATAACAACTGCAGGTCTTGCGCTGCCTGCTGCACAACCACAAACAGAATTTATCATTACCAGTGTTGTTCCTTCCTGCTTTAAAACTGCATCAACGTCTTCAGGTGTTTGTAAATCATCAAACCCATTATCGGTTAATTCGCTTTTCATTGGAACCACTATTTCTTCAGGATACATCTTTGTTTTCCTCCGTTCTTTTCGTTAAGCCACAAAAATAAAGTAAAAGTTGAAATGATGAAAATGAAAGTTTTTAAGACAAAGTGTCCTAATTATTTAGTAAAAAAAGACAAAAAGTCTTCTTTTGAAAAGTATTGATTATAAAATCTGATAGAAAAGCAGCTTTTAACCAATGGTATTCTATTTGACTATAAATCATAGAAACTATTTAAAAACAATAAATTATGACACTCGTTAGAAGTAATTACAAAAACCTGAACAGTTTATTGGATGAGTTTTTCAACAGTTTGCCCTCTACATGGAGCAGAGATTTAAATGTTCCACCTATAAACGTTCATGAAACCAAGGATGGTTACCTATTGGAATTAGTTGCTCCCGGACTTAGTAAAGAAGATATTAAGGTAAATATTGAAAAAGGGTTATTAACAATAGGTTACGAAAAGAAAGATCAGCAAGAAACAAATGATCAGAAAACACTTCGCAGGGAGTTTTCCTTAAGCAGTTTCAAAAGGACTTTTACGGTTGATGAAACTATTAATGCGGAAGCAATTGAAGCAAAATATGAAAACGGCGTATTAAAATTAACCCTTCCTAAAAAAGAAGAAGTAAAAGTATTACCAAAAGAAATTGCAATTCAGTAACTTGAACATATTATAAACAATTTTTCATAAGCAGTTGGTTTTGGTTGACCCTGTGTTTTCACACAGGGTATTTTATTTTGTATAGCTTTATAATACTTTCACTCTACAATCAATCAAAATGAAGTTAAGTCTTGCCATATCCTTGATGCTGATAACAGTTTTTGCTGTTGCACAGTCAAAAGAAGCAAATACATTATTGTGGAAGATAAGTGGTAAAGACATTAAAAGCCCTTCTTATCTCTATGGCACTTTTCATTTGATGTGCCCTGATGATATAAAAGTTACAACAGAACTAAAGAACTGCTTTGATGCTACAAAACAATTATATCTCGAAATAGATATGGATGATCCGGCTCTTATGCAACAAATGCTTGCGAATACTGTTATGCGAGGCGATACTACACTTCCCCAATTATTAACAAAAGCAGAATATGACGCTTTAAGCGCAAGATTTCAAAGTTCCACCGGCATCCCTTTACTACTTCTAAATAATCTTAAGCCTTTTCTTTCAATGGCCGCCGTATTTCCTTCGTTACTCGGATGTAATGGTGAAGATGGATGGGAAAAAAAACTGATGGAAATGGCAAAATCCGGCAACAAAGAAATAAAAGGTTTGGAAACAGTGAAAGATCAGTTGAGTTTAATAGATTCAATCCCATATACCATCCAGGCAAAAATGTTGCTTAAAACGGTGATGAATATGGACAGCACTAAAAAAGGCTTACAGCAATTAATTGAAGTTTATAAAGCTAAAGACCTCAACAAAATCCTTGAATTAACCAAAGAGGATGAGGAATTCAGCAACTATAATTGGCTGATGATTGATAAAAGAAATGCAAACTGGATTCCGGTCATTGCTCAACAAGCTAGTGTCATGCCTACTTTTTTTGCTGTGGGAGCGGGCCATTTGGGTGGCAACAATGGCTTAGTCAATCTGCTTCGTAAAAAAGGCTACTCCGTTACACCCGTTATGTATTGATTATTTCCTCCTGAAAAATCGCCTTTATATGTAAAGAATGCTCAGACCGTCCAATATTATAATACCCCTAATGTTGATACAATAAAAATATTGATTATCAAAGTTTAATTAATATCTACCTTATAAAAATTTAAATTATTATCCTCTTGTAATCAATTATTTAAACCTTCCTATAAAAATTTTTTCTGCCAAAAAACCATCCTAAGAATAAGTACCAAACCTCTTCAAAAACTAAAATGTTATATAAATTATATAATTAATTGATAGTAAATTATTTACTATAATAAAATAAAATGTTTATATATCTACTTTAAAAGCATATATATAAAACAATTTTTAATATATATTTTAAAACGAAATTATTAGTATGTCTTAAATAATTTTATATTGATAATCAGTTTATAATAAAAGTATTTCTTTAATTTCTGCAAAGATGTCAGAAGACAGCAAAAAAACCTAAACTTGAACTGATTATTACTATATTTACTTTATTAATAAAGTTTTAATACGTTTTATAAAAAATTGTCAATCAGTAATTAATGATATTTAATATAAACTAACAAAATTGATAATCAAATTCTATCATTAAAGCTATGTCTAACTAATAATATTAGCTAAATTTTTAACTTTTATTCAAATAGCCTTCTGCAAAAAGTTTTGAAATAAAACAAGAAACAATAGCACATCTCTCCTGCCCTTTTTATTTCCAGTTTTTTGAAAGCTTTATCAATTGACCACGTATTTTGCAGGAAATTCTTCTATGCGGTATTTTGTTGTCGTTGTGATAATAATGTTTGGTGCAGCATGTAAAAAACCGGCAGGTTTTGAATATCGGGACATCAAAGATTTTAAGATTGACAGCCTTGGCTTCAATCAGTCAACTATCTCTATGAATTTGGTTTACTTCAATCCAAACAATTTTGGAGTGGATTTGAAGCATGTTGACTGCGATGTTTACGTTAACAAGAATTACTTAGGAAAATATTCTCTCGATACCATTATGCATATTGCAAAAAGATCGGAATTTGAATTACCATCGAGAATGAATGTAGATATGCGCAATCTCTTTAAAAATTCTCTTAGCGCTATTTTTGGGCAGGAAGTGTTGCTTGAAGTAAAAGGAAATACCCGCCTTGGTAAAGCGGGTATCTTTATAAATGTGCCTTTCAGCTATTCAGGAAGACATCAGGTGAGTTTATTTTAATTGAAGCGGTTAGCTTTCCAATTGTTTTTCAATGGTAATTTCTGTATTCAATAACTTACTTATCGGGCAATTCTTTTTTGCATCTTCAACACATTCATCAAATTTCTCCTGACTTATGCCGGGCACTTTTGCTTTAAGTGCTAAATGAGAATTGGTTATAACGCCATCACCTAAAGTGATTGTACAAGTTGTTTCAAGGCTTTCGGGCGTATATCCTGCACCGCCTAAAACAAAACTTAGTTTCATATTAAAGCAACCTGAATGTGCAGCAGCCACAAGTTCTTCAGGATTAGTTCCTGTCCCCTCTTCAAATCTTGATTTGTACGAATACTGTACATTACTTAAAAGGTTACTTTGTGTAGTTAATGTTCCATTGCCGTCTTTTCCGGAACCTTTCCAAACGGCTGTTGCGTGTCTTTTCATGGCTTCTTTTATTTTATTAAACAATATTGCAAAGATGGAAAGTTTAATGCTATCTTTCACATCCTCCGATAAAATAACCTTACCCTTTCTTTCTTAAAAATTCTTCTCATTCTTACTACTATGGAGTTATTAGTTTCAAAAAGGGAAAAATAAGTAAGTCAAATTAATATAACTAATTGATTTACAAATCAAAAATAAAATGGCATAACCTTTAATAATCTAAGGCGTATGATTTCGTGGCGTTTTCAATCATAAAACCTTAGAGTATGAAATTAATCCTATCCCTTACATTATTAATCCTGGTAACAACCACAGCCAAATCACAGTTTTACCTGGGCTGGGAAGGCGGAAGGTCTTCCGAAAATTATACCGTTGGTTTGAAGCTGGGTTATGAATTACCGAATGACCTTTTGATCGAAACCGCTGTAAAAACACATACCGATCAAATTAACCCGGCTTATTTTACATTATCCGCTGGCTATCAGTTCTGGATGACAAACAATATGCGCTTAATCCCCCTACTCGGTTATTGCCGCAGTGTTGTAAGTGTGAATTATGATAAAAGAGCTTATAATCAAAGTCTTGTTATCGGAGGATTAAGACTTCAATTGAATAAATGGTACACCGAGGTTAATTATACGCAACAAACACCGATGCTTTCCCTCGGTTTTCTGCTAAATAAAAAAAACAACGAAAATCACAAATCCTATTGAGATGAAAAGCAATATCCTTAAAATCCATTTTTTACTTATCGCAACATTTACTTTTTTTTCTTTCACAGCAAAAGCCCAAACCTATTATAACTGGGATAATGATGCACCTTTAGAAGATATAAAAGGAAAGTATGAGATCTCTGTTTTTTTAGGAGCCAATAATTTTTTAGGTGATCTTGGCGGTAACCAGGGAATAGGAAAACCGTTTGTGAAAGATTATACGATGAAAACTATTCGTCCGATCACTGGTATTTCTTTCTCAACTTATCCTGAAAACTTCTATAAGATAGGTATTGGCGTCAATTACACACGTGTTGTGGCCATTGATAGTTTGATACCATCAAAAGGTGGTGAAGAAAGATGGAGAATTTACAGGAATCAAAGTTTCCGTTCCGATATTATTGAAGCATACGCAAATGTTGAGTTATACCCTTTCACCCGGCTGGATTATTATCGCAGCATGCACAGATTCAATCCTTTTATCAACGCTGGTATAGGCGTGTTTTATTACAATCCAAAAGCAAACCTTAATGGAGAATGGGTAGCTTTACAACCTTTGCACCTGGAAGGACAAGGTTTCCCTGAATATGATGAACGTAAACAATTTAAACGCCTCGCACTATATATTCCCCTTTCAGCAGGAATAAAATATTATGTTACCAGCAACCTAGCTTTTTCTTTGTCGGCTACAGCAAGATTATCCAATACTGATTATATTGATGGTGTAAGCACAACTTATATAAACCCATCTCTTTTCGATCAGCATCTCTCCCCAGAAAAAGCTGCACTTGCAAAACAACTTTATTCACGTTCCATTACACCATGGAAAGTAAAACCGGATGTAGCAAAAGCCGATTCAAAAGATAAGGATAGTTATGTATCCGTTTTCTTCAGTGTTAGCTTTGCACTGCAAAAACAAATGAAAATTTATTACGGAGGAATGTAGTCCGATTATGGTTCAAAGTTTATAGTTGTTTTAAATAGGGCTAATTAGCGAATCCTTCGTTGTTCAAGATTCCCATAAATTTGACGGATAAACACCTTTATCAACCAATTCATCAATACTTGATTGTACAACCGGTGCGTCTTCTTTGTATGTTACGCCAAACCATTTGGAACTTGTTGGGATAACCTCAATAACACCTTTACCTGATTTAATAAAATAATCTGCCATTCTTGGAATAAGAAATTCGGCTTTAGGATTATTGATATTTTCATTGAGAAATTTTTGAAACTGTTCTTCGCACATATCAATATAACTTGGTGCAAAACAAAAGAAGTTCATACTTACTTTTGTTGAAGAGGGTAATTCATGCAGTGTATCGTTTTCTTCATAAACGATCTCACCATTCTTGCGATAGATCTTCAAACGCTCATCAATATCTGTCATCTGGTGTTTATCATTCATTTGAATAACACCGCGGCTTACGCTTCCATGTTCGCTTAGTGTATTTGCAAGTTCATATCCTATCACTGCATAAGTTGAAGCATCACATTTGTTGATAAGAAAATCATATGCTTTCTTAAAAGAATCATTTCCATAAAAATCATCAGCATTAATAACAGCAAAAGGTTCAGTAACCGTCCCTTTGCAACAAAGCACGGCATGTGCAGTTCCCCAGGGTTTCACCCTGTCTGCAGGCACTTCATGATCACCAACAAAACTATCCAGCTTTTGATAAACGTAAGCTGTTTCTATCTTACCTTTTAACTTGGGCTCGAAGATGGCTTTGAAGTTTTCAGCAAAATCTTCACGAATAATAAATACAACTTTTTTAAACCCGGCTTTTATCGCATCATAAATGGAATAATCCATGATCGTTTCACCCGAAGGGCCAAATGATTGTGTTTGTTTCATACTTCCATACCTGCTGGCCATACCTGCAGCTAAAATTACTAATGTAGGTTTCATAAGGTTTTATATTTATTATTTAAACTTTGCGAAACTAAAAGATAAACAACAAGCAACAAATTATTTAAGAGATGATAATACAAGAC
>JAEZRL010000257.1 GCA_023440945.1 Bacteroidota bacterium | reverse complement strand
TTTCTATCCTTAACTCTTATCACATATAAATGATAAGCATGACGCCAATTGTCCGGCGCTTTTATTATTTGAATATCTTTTCCTTCAAAAGCTCCATGATATTTTTTTGCGATGACGATTCTTCTTTCTAAACCTGCATCTGCCTGCTTTAATTGAGAAATGCATAATGCAGCATTGATATCAGACAAGCTGTAATTATACCCAAGTTCCTGCATTTCGTAATACCAGCCACCATGATTCTCGTGTAACAAAGCCGGATCTTTTGTTATGCCATGTGTTCTTAAAAGAATAAGCTTTTCATATAAATCCTTATTGTCAGTGGTTATCATTCCGCCCTCACCTGTTGCAATATGTTTCACGGGATGAAAGGAGAAAATGGCGAGATCGGCATATTTCCCGTTACCGCAAAATTGCTTTTCGTTATTACTGTCAATAAAATAACCACCCGGCGCATGACAGGCATCTTCTATTATCCATAGATCATATTCATCTGCTAACTTTTTCAGTTCTTCCAGGTTTACCGGATAACCTGCAAAATCAACCGGTATAATTCCTTCGTAAGTTCCTTTAGGAGAAGCAGCAAGCAATTCTCTTACTTTATCGATATCAATTAAAGCAGTTGCAGCATCAATATCTGCAAAAACAACTTCACCATTGCAATATCTTACACAGTTAGCTGATGCAGCAAAAGTTATTGGTGTTGTTATTACTTTGCTTTTATCATTCACATTCAAAGCCATTGTACATAAATGCAATGCTGCGGTTCCGTTGGAAACTGCTACAGCATATTTCACGCCTATGTATTCTGCAAATTTCTTTTCAAACTCAACAACCTTTGGTCCTTGTGTAAGAAAATCGCTTTTCAATGTTTTTACAACTTCTTCAATATCTTCTTCTGTTATGTGTTGTCTTCCGTAAGGTATCATTTCATTAATTCTATTCTTGCTATTCTATCAAACTATAAGCTATGAACTATAAACCATGAACTATCTTCTGACTTCTATTTTCTCCCTCACCTCAAATTCCTCATCCACATGTTCTTTAATAAGTGCTCTTATATCTTCAACGCTTAACCATTCAGTGTTTTCACCCGAGTTATAATAAAAGCCCTGTGGTACTTTCACTGCATTAAAATGCTTTATATAATCTTCAAGCGGCCAGTTATGCAATTGAGGAAGGATCGCATAATATTTACCCAAGTCATAAGTGGAAAATGAATCAGAAGAAGTGATCATTTCTTCATGAATTTTTTCACCGGGACGAATGCCAACAACTTCATGTTTGCAATCCGGGCCAATAGCCATCGCAACATCTGTAATTTTGTAAGAAGGAATTTTTGGTACGAACAATTCCCCGCCCCATGCTGTTTCCAAAGCATGTAAAACCATATCAACACCTTCATCCAAAGAAATGTTGAAGCGTGTCATACTAGTATCGGTGATCGGTAATACACCAGACTTTCTTTTATTAAGAAAGAAAGGAATAACTGAACCGTTTGAGCCCATTACATTACCATAACGTACAACAGAAAAGGTGATCGGGTTGTTGCCACGAATATTATTTGCTGCAATAAATAATTTATCTGAAGCAAGTTTTGTTGCGCCATATAAATTGATGGGTGCGGCAGCTTTATCCGTTGATAATGCAACCACTTTTTGAACAGAAGTTTCAAGGCAGGCATTGATCACATTTTCTGCACCGAGAATATTTGTTTTTACACATTCCATCGGGTTGTATTCTGCTATCGGTACATGCTTCATCGCTGCTGCATGAATAACATAATCAATTCCTCTTAGTGCTCTTTTCAAACGTTCAAAATCTCTTACATCACCAATAAAAAAGCGTACGTTAGGATATTTACTCAATGGATAATCTAATCCCATCTGGTATTGCTTCTGCTCATCCCTCGAATAAATAACAAGCCGTTTTATGGAAGGCCATTCTGTCAATACTTTTTTCACAAAGGCTTTACCAAAAGAACCGGTTCCACCGGTAATTAATAAACTTTTATCGTTGAGGTCTAACATATTTTTATTAACTATAGGTATAAGTTGATAACTTTTCTTATTAGTAAATAAACTATAATTATAAAGCCTGCTAAAAATGCACCGAAGATCAAGGACAGTAATGTGCCTGGTTTTTTTGCTACCAAAGGTAAATGTGGTTCATCAATGATCTGGTATAACGGTGTTTCTTTCATCAGGTTGATCTTTGCTAACTCGAGGTTTCTCATCACTTCACCATAAGCTGTTCCTAACGCACTTGTTCTCAACTGGGACTCCTGTGCAGGTGCTCTTTGTGATTGCAAAGCAGGATTTAGATTATAAGTATAATCGTACACGGCTGCACCTTTTGAAATGGAAGTGCTTAATAATCTTCCCAAACTATCTGCTTCGTGCTGCAGCATGTCGAGATTATCTTTTGCAACACTTGTTTTGGTATCAATATAAAATCTGGATGTAACATTTACCAGGTAAGTAGTGAGATAATTGGCAAACAACTGGTCTTTAAAAGTGGTGTTTACTAGGTAAACACTTTGCGCTTTATCAGGTCTTGTAACTTCTAAATATCTGTTTTTGATAGTCTCATAAATGCTCCTTACCAGGCTATCCTGCACATAACTCATTTTTGATGAATCTGCAGGAAAAGGATAAGCATTTTTTGTTCTTCCTTTTTTACTCCAGGCTTTGTCAAGATTCATATCTTTCACAAAACTGTTTAACAACGTTTCGTTTGATTCAGGAATCTTTTTCATCAGCGCCTGCTGAACCATATTACGCGATGTCATTAAAGAAATTATATTATCACCTGAAAAAGCATCACTGTTTGAAGCGTCAAGATTTAATCCAAACTGCCCTGCAAAACCTGCTAATGCAGAACCACTGTTTGAGTTATTGGATAAGATAAAACTTAGTGATGCCGTATAATTTGGCTTTGAGAACTTAGCGTACAGGTAACCAAGTGCAGCACCAGCAAGTACAAAAATAGCGATCACTAACCATTTAGAGCGCAAGTACAGCCATCCGCTATGGATTTTAATGATAACATCTCTTAGTGTAACTTCCTGCTTTTCTGGTTGATTCATTTAAAAGGATTATTATTTTCTCACAGCTTCGCCACCTGAGTCACATATCTTTTAAAAAAAAGTACCGATCACCTAATAATTTTGACCGATACTATTTTATTCTCGAAAAATTGTACTCATTGTTATATAAGCCACACATGCTTTTCACAGGCCGCAAATATAGTAATTTTAGTATGTTACATTTTTGCAAAGGTTTATTTATCACTCCTTTCAACATTGAAAATACAGCCTGAAAAATGATTCTTAAGTTGAAAAACATGTTTAATGACTCTCCTTTTCTTTAATTATTATTGTATAAGAATATTTATTTCTTGCTTTATGAGAAAAAACCTTTTGTATTTATTAAGCTGTTCTGTTGTAATTATCACTTCCTGCACGGCAACAAGAAAAACAATTGCTTTAAAAGATGACGGAAAAATAGAAGCTGTATTTGTGCAGATCAACGATGTATATGAAATTGATCCGTTGGCGAATGGAACGGTTGGCGGAATGGCAAGAGTTGCTACATTGAAGAAACATTATCTTAAAACCAATCCCAATACTTTTCTTGTTATTGCAGGAGATTTTGTAAGTCCATCTGTTTATAACAGCTTGCAATATGAAGGGAAAGCTATTCGCGGCCGCCAAATGATTGATGCTTTAAATGCTGCCGGACTCGACTATGCGGTATTTGGGAATCATGAATTTGATATAAAAGAGAACGAGTTGCAGGACAGAATAAATGAATCTCATTTTCAATGGGTATCATCCAATAGCTTTCATAAACTCAAAGACAGTATCGTTCCTTTTGCCCGAACAGAACCTGTAAAAGATGCTTTTCCTGCTTACATCATAAAAAGCATAAAAGACAATGATGGCACAATGGCTAAGATTGGTTTTATCGGTCTTACACTTCCATTTAATAAAGCTGATTATGTTAGTTATACAGATCCTTTGCAAACAGCAAAAGATATTTATAATAAAATAAAAGATTCTGTTGATGCGGTTGTTGCCATAACACACCAGGCGGTTGAGGACGATAAAATTCTTGCTGAACAAATTCCTGGTTTAACTGTTATTCTTGGCGGTCATGAGCATGATATGCGTTTTGAAAAAGCAGGAAATATTTACATCACTAAAGCACATGCAAATGCTAAATCTGCTTTCATCGTAAAGCTGATGATTGATAAGAACAAACATACTGATAGTGTCGAACCCATACTTACTTATATTGATGAAAAAATTCCCTTCGACAGTACGACAAATGCAGTTGTAAAAAAGTGGACGGACATTGCAGAAGAAAATTACAGCTCACTTGGTTTTGATGCAAAGAAAGTAGTAATCTCTAAAGGTGAACCACTTGAAGGGAGAGAAGCAGAGATAAGATCACATCCAACCAATTTGTCTGATCTTGTTGTTGCGGCTATGAAAGATGCAGCACCCGAAGCCGATGTGGTATTGCTGAATGCCGGTTCTATTCGTGTGGATGATGTGCTGCAAATGCCGGTAACCGAATACGATATAATCCGAAGTCTTCCTTTTGGTGGTGGTATTCGTGAAGCGGATATGAAAGGTAGTTTGCTTATAAAAACGTTAGAACAAGGCGAAAAGAATGCGGGCATTGGTGGTTATCTTATCCACAATAAAGAAATCAGTTTTGATTCAACAAACAATAGGTGGAAACTAAGTAATGTTGCCATTGATCCTGCAAAAATATATCGTGTTGCAATGGGTGATTTTATTTTTTCCGGCAAAGAAGCCAACCTTGATTTTCTTAATCCAAATAATCCTGATGTTATAAAAGTGTATGAGCCAGAAACAACTGTAGGCAGTTCCAAATCTGATATCCGTTTGGCTATTGTGAGATATTTGGAGAAGAAGGGCGAATAGCATTTACACCGAGCTCCAACACAATAAACTATTATTAAACACCCTGAGTATTTGGTATTGAACCTCATTGGAAAAGCTGAGATGTGAGCTAACATTATTAGCAGCAAATTGATAGAGATTGAATTACAAGCTCTTTTTAACTATTTTTAGACAGCTTCTTAAGCATTTGAATGTTTATGTTTGATTAATTTTACCGCGTTTATGAACCGTATAGTAGCACTTTTTTTAGCGATAATGTACATTGTCACTACCTCCGGGATGGTGATGAACGTGCACTATTGTATGGGAAAAGTTGCTTCCGTTGATATAGATAATTTTGATGCTGTTTGTAATAAATGCGGCGAAAAACAACAACCCAATTGTTGCGGAACAGAAACAAAAGTTGTAAAACTTAACGAAACACATAACCAAAGTATAAATAGTTTCGAATTAAAAGCTCCTGTTGCTCATACGACAACATATTTTGATACGGATTTCGCTGCCACTGTTCATACCGGTTCCGGTAAATCAGTTCTGGCAAACGCCCCACCTTTATTGTCTCCCCCACGTTTCTTTATAAAAAATTGTGTTTTCAGAGTTTGATACCATTTGCTTGTTATAGGATTTGGTTTTATAAACTCCACTCTCTATTCATATACAATTACATTCTTATAATCAAAAGATGAAACCGGCATAACATGTAAGGACGAAAGATAAAATGCGGTTACATCCTACAATTAAACAAATAAATTTTTATCAAGATGAAAGCGCAATACTTAATGCTACTGGTAGCATTTCTTTTTACTTCTGTATTTTCTTTTGCACAAACAAAAACTGATACAATTAAGGTTTACGGCAATTGTGGTATGTGTAAAGACCGTATTGAAACGGCTGCAAAAGATGCCGGCGCAACTTCTGCACACTGGAATGAAGAAACAGAATTGCTGGTTGTTAATTATGATGCTACTGCAACAAGTAACAGAGAAATACAAGAGAAAATCGCTTCTGTAGGCCATGATACGCAGGATGTAAAAGCACCAGACAGCGTGTATAACAAACTGGAAAAGTGTTGCCAGTATAAAAGAAAAACTGATAATAAGCCTGTAGACAGTGAAAGCAGTTTAAACAAGCACACTTCTTCTTCCACACAAATATCAAACGCAACTTTAACGGCAAGCGGATTAACTTGTTCTATGTGTTCAAAAGCAATCTACAAAGCCATAACAAAAGTTGATTTTGTAGATAATGTACAGGCAAATATTAAAGAATCAAATTACACCATAACTTTCAAACCAAATGCTGACATTAATTTTGATGCATTGCGCAAAGCAGTTGAAGATGCAGGCTTTTCTGTTGCTAAACTCACCGTTCAAATGAACTTTGACAACCTTTCTGTAAAGAATGATGTAATGGTAAAAGCAGGAGGAGAGAACCTTCATTTTTTGAATGTGGATGCACAAACATTGAATGGCAAAAAAACATTAACTATTGTTGATTCAAAATTTACCAGTGATAAGGAGCACAAACACTTTTCGCAGTACACAAATATGAAATGTTATTCAACGGGTGTGCTCGAAAGTTGCTGCAGTAAAGTTGGTAACGCAGGTGAAAGGATTTATCATGTAACAATTTGATTATACATTTTTATTAACAGGGTTTGAAGCAGTTTCGTGTTTCAAATCCTGTTCAGTAATGTTTGGAAAGTTGAAGTGAGTGACACAACCGGCGATGCAATAAGATACTAAAGCTGGTAACATAAAAATTCTTCTTCCGGTTAATAAAAAATTATACTAATCATGAAACTGATTGTTTCTGTTATTGCAACACTTTTAATTGTAACCATTGCAAATGCTCAACCTCAAAGAGGTGAAGTAGCTCCGGAAATAAAACTTCCGAATGCAAAAGGCACGGTGGTAAGTTTAAGTTCGCTAAAAGGGAAAATTGTATTGATAGATTTTTGGGCAAGCTGGTGCGGCCCTTGCAGAAGGACAGTTCCGGCGATGCGTGAGTTGTATAAAAAATATCACAACAAGGGTTTTGAGATATACGGAATATCTGTTGATGCGGATAAGAATGACTGGAAGCGTGCTGTTTTTGAAGATGGCATAAAATGGATGCAGGTGAATGATGCAGACGGAAAAGTTGCTACTGAATGGAGATTACAATACATTCCCAATACCTATTTACTTGATAAGAACGGGAAAGTTGTTTCTATAAATGCAAGCGAACAACAATTGGAAGAGTTGCTGCAGAAACTGTTAGGTTAAATATTTTACAAGTGAAAAAATTATTGTTCTTATTACTGCTTGTTAGCTCTGCTGCACAAGCCCAGGAGCTGTTTGTGTTTACAGAACCTGCAAGCAATATGCCTTCTAAATCTCTTGGTATTCGTGTAACAAATAATTTAATGAAGCGAAATGCAGGAAGTGGCTATGACTACCAGTTACTGCCAGAATTAATGTGGGGTGTTAATAAAAACCTGATGATACATACAGATGCCTTTGCAAGCAACCGCTTCAACAAATTTGCTGCAGAAGGTTTTGGTTTTTATGGTAAGTATCGCTTTTTTACGAGCGATAAAATGTACAGTCATTTCAGGATGGCAGCTTTTGGAAGAGTGAGTTATAATCAAAGTGCGATAGCACAGGAAGAGATTGAAACCTTTGGTAATAATTCAGGTTATGAAGCGGGATTGATAGCAACGCAGTTGCTGCATAAAGTTGCATTAAGTTCTTCGCTTAGTTATGAAAAAGCATTGGATAATGACAAGTATAAATTTCCTGCACAACAATCGGATGAAGCGATCAATTACAGTTTATCGTTTGGCAAGCTGATGCTGCCAAAAGAATATGTTGACTACAACCAAACAAATGTGAATTTGATGGTTGAGTTTTTAGGACAAGCTTTAAAAGATAATGGTCGTTCCTTTCTTGATGTTGCACCTGCTTTACAATTTATAGTCAACAGCCAGGCAAGAATAGATATTGGTTACAGGAAACAATTATATAGTTCTATGCAACGTGCTTCAAAAGAAGGATTTTTATTAAGATTTGAGTATTTGATTTTTAATGTGCTGAAGTAAAGTTAAGGTGAATCGTATTACAATTAAATTTCAATTCCTTTTGGTGCAATGTTTCGTTAACTCAATGGTTTGATGTATGTTCTGTTATCAAACATCAAACCATTGATCTTTTTTTATTGATTACCTGTCTTAAACATTTTATTGTAACTCAGCAGAAGTAAAGGAAGATGCAGGCAAACCTTTGCCATTAAACAAAGTGCCTTCTGCATAAGAATAAAAAGCATATCTTACTCCAACAGGCTTGGAAACAGCAGCGCTTGTAACAATTACATTATTACCATTAATAGTAGCTGTTGCAGGTTTCCAGGTGCCATCTGCATCCTGTAATTCAAAATCTTTAAGTGGTTTTTTATTGGAGGTAAGTCCACCATCAGTATTGGTAAACGAAACGATAACTTTATTGCCATTTACTTCAAAACCTTTGAATAAAGGACCTGAGTAAACGATATTCTTATCGCCGTATGTTTTATTCAAAGCCCATAATGCCAAACGTTTACCCACATCCTGCTTATTCGCAGGGTGAATATTATCAGCTTCGCCAATATCCATTGTAACTGCCATCTCTGTATTCGGCGATGCTGCTAATGTTCTTCGTTGTGCATCACGTAAAGCTGCAGCTTGTGTACTGTCTCCGCCATAATTAAATGGTGCGATCTGCACAAAATAGAAAGGAAAATTACCTTCCTGCCACTGCTTGCGCCAATCACTTATCATCAGGGGAAATAATTTGGTATATTGTTTTGCTCTTCCAACATTTGCTTCACCCTGGTACCAGATAGCGCCTCTTATAGCAAGCGGAACAAGCGGTGCAATCATGCCGTTATATAAAACTGTAGGTTGGTTAGGATTGGAGCTTGTTGCTGTTGGTGGTTTAATTGCCTGCACTTTATATAGCCAATCACCTGAAAGATCAATAGTATCAGTACTGCCTTCTGCATATAATTTCAATTGATCTTTCTTGCCATAAATACCACCACCTCCTGCATTATCTACCACTTTAACTGCAAGTATATTATTGCCTGTTTTAAAAAGGTTTGCAGGAATAGTGTAATGACGATCTTTCATCCACATACCCTCTTGCATTGTACTGTCAACAACGCGGCCATTTAAAAAAGTTACATCATTATCATCAATGGGGCCAAGGTCTAATTTCAAGGTTTTGCCTGCCCATGTTGCCGGTATATCAATCGTACGTTTAAACCAAACGATGCCATCAATATCAAGGCCTGTACTTTCCCATGTTGTTGGTAATTGCATAGTGTGCCAGCTTGTGTCTGTTGCATCAGCAGCATACTCGTTATGCGTTTCAGTTAATGCTTTTTGCCAGGCGATGGCGTTAAGACTATCCTTCTTCATTAATTCTTTCATATCCGCTGCCATTGCATTAACAGCGTCAATTCCTTTATTAAAATCGCCCATTGTTCTTAACGATGCTTCGCTTGTCCATGCTTCTGCAATAGTACCGCCCCAACTGGTATGAATCAAACCAATGGGAACATGCAAATGGTTGTACAGTTCACGACCAAAAAAATAAGCAGTGGCGCTGAATGTTCCTGCTGATGCCGGTGAACAGGAAGACCATGAACCTTTTACATCCTGCTCTAGTGAAAACGCAATTTTCTTTTCAACAGTGAATGATCGTATAGATGGATAATTAGCATTTGCAATTTCTGCGGATGAATTATTGATAGGTGCACCAGACCAGCCCTGAAGAGGCATTTCCATATTTGATTGTCCTGAGCATATCCACACTTCACCTATCAGCACACCATGTAAAGTTTTTGTTTCATTTGCTTTGATCGTAACATCGTAAGGACCGCCTGCTTTAGGTGTGGTTAACTTAACCATCCATTTCCCATCTTTATCTGCAACTGATTGTACTGCTTTATTTGACCAGCTTCCGCTTACATCCACTTTTTCACCTGCTGATGCCCAACCCCAAACCGGTGCATTGCTGTTTTGTTGTAACAC
>JAEZRL010000246.1 GCA_023440945.1 Bacteroidota bacterium | reverse complement strand
GATGAGTTATTAACTGCCATCATAGAATTATTACCTGAATCAGAGCCTTTTTACAGCGAAGATGAATTAACCGATCTGCCGGTAAAATTTTTTACTTCAGAGATCATTCGGGAAAAAATTTATGAATTATTTGCCGATGAAATTCCTTATCATACGACAGTATTAATAAATGAATTCAAAGAAAAGCAAACACTGGTAAAAATACAGGCAGATATTATCGTTCAAAGGGAAACGCAAAAAGGAATTTTACTTGGTGAGGGGGGTAAGATGATAAAAAAGCTGGGGACACTCGCAAGAGAAGATATTGAACAGTTTTTGCAGCAAAAAGTTTTTCTTCAACTGTTTATAAAGGTTCGTCCCAAGTGGCGCAACAATGATCTGCAGTTGAAAGAATATGGATATTAACAAGAAGGTATCAGGTGTCAGCTATCAGGTAGAAACTTCTAATGTTGGCCTGAAATCTAAAACCTAATCAAAATGAGTTTTACAGTAGCAATAGTAGGTCGTCCAAATGTTGGCAAAAGTACTTTCTTTAACAGGATGCTGGAGCAAAGAAAAGCGATCGTTGATGATATAAGCGGCGTAACACGTGACCGCCAATACGGTGTTACCGATTGGAATGGAAAAACGTTTAACGTAATAGATACCGGTGGATTTGTACCGGATTCAGAAGATGTTTTTGAAACAGAGATACGCAAACAGGTAAGGATCGCTATTGATGAAGCTGATGCAATTGTTTTTATGACAGATGTATCAACCGGTATAACTGATCTTGATGATGCAATGGCCGACCTTTTACGGAGAACAACAAAACCTGTTTTTCTCACCGTTAATAAAGTGGACAATAACGACCGGCTTTTGGAAGCATCTGAATTCTATAGTCTCGGGTTTGATCATATCTTTTTTGTTAGCAGCATGACAGGCAGCGGTACAGGTGAATTGCTTGATAGTATAACAGAGCTGATAACAGAAGAAGAATCAGAGGAAACAAAACAAGAAAATGAATTACCCAAATTTGCTATTATCGGCCAGCCTAACGTTGGCAAGTCATCTTTACTAAACGCCTTAACCGGACAGGAAAGAACGATAGTAAGCGATATTGCCGGAACAACAAGAGACACGATTCATACACATTATAATCTATTCCAAAATGATTTTATCCTGATAGACACTGCCGGACTTCGCAAGAAGAACAAAGAAAAGGATGATCTTGAATTTTATTCTGTTATTAGGGCTATTCGTGCCATGGATGAAGCCGACGTTTGCCTGCTTGTTTTGGATGCAGAAAAAGGCATTACAGCGCAGGATGTAAATATTTTTTCACTTGCAGCCCGCAAAGGTAAAGGCATTGTTGTTTTGGTGAACAAGTGGGATCTCGTTGCTAAAGAAACCAATACAGCAAGAGATTATGAAAAGCAATTAAAATCAAGGCTAGCACCTTTTACCGACGTGCCCGTTATCTTTATTTCAGCCAAAGAAAAAACAAGAATATTCAAAGCGATTGAAAAAGCACTGGAGGTTTACGATAATAAAAAACGTAAAATACCAACCAGTCAATTGAATGACGTAATGTTAAAAGCAATTGAATCTTATCATGCGCCGGTTGTAAGAGGCCATGCTGTTAAGATTAAATACATTACACAGTTGCCAACAGCTATACCCTCATTTGCTTTTTTTACCAATTATCCCGAAGATATTAAAACGCCTTATAAAAATTATCTTGAAAATCAATTAAGAACGAACTTCGATTTTACCGGTGTTCCGGTGCGTATTTTTTTCCGCAAGAAATAGCAGCAACTACACATTATTGCAATTGGCTTTCTTTGCATGGTTATTGTTTTTTTATCAATAGCAAAATTTGATAACTAAACAGAAGACTATGAAAAAGTTAATTACAGCATTGGCGGCGGCCGCCTTTTTTGCAGCGTGTTCCCCCAATGGAAGTGATAATGCTGTTTCAACTGACAGCCTTGTCACCAATGACACCGGAACAAATTTAGAAGGAACCGGAGGAGGAAGCACCGGCAATTCAGAATCGAATTTACAGGCTGATTCTGTGATGAAAATGTCTGACTCTGTAACCAGCAACATGAATGGCGGCAACGCAAGACAAGATTCTTCAAAAAATGAAACAGGCAATCCGTAACAGTAATCAAAAAACAAAGTAAAATGAAAAAGATATTAATGATAATTGGTACATCGTTATTATTTGCTGCTTGCGGAAATCAAAATAACGCCGGTGTTCAAAATGAACCTCCTGCAGGCACTACACCAGACACACAAGCTGTAGCACAACCTGATTCTGCTTATAATATGCGAGATTCAGTTCTAAATAAAATGTACGATACCGGCAAAGGAAACGCTCGTACAGATACAGCAAGTAGCAGCCGGGGCCAGTAAATTAAAAGTCATAAAAAACCTCTTAATCAGAGGTTTTTTATGGTAATAGCCTCGAGTTATCATCTTATTGATAAGCAACGGAACGACGTGAATCAGCAGAAATATTTACTTGTCCGTTTAGTTTATGATAAGAAACATAAGATATCGCTAAAATGGCAAATGCAACAAGGGGAAAAACAGTGTCGCCGTTGAAACCATCTACGATCCAATGAGATGTTGCAGCGCAAATAAAATTAATGGCGAAACCAACGTATGACCATTCTTTTATCCTGCTTTTGATCATTGGAAGTATTAACACCAAAGCACCTGAAATTTTAAAAACAGTAAGCATTACGCGAAAATAATCTGGATAACCTAAGTGACTGATACCTTGTTTTGCAAGCTCTGTGTTGGATGTTAAAGCAGGCATTAAACCGTCTAATAAAAAGATGAGAATAGTAGTGATCCAGTAAGTGATTTTTGTTGATTTCATAACTTATAATTTTACGGTTATCAATTAATTTTTACACTGTAAAATTAGATGCGTTACTCAAGTATGAGGATGTATGAAAACGACAATTTGAGGTGTTGATTGCGGCAGAAGAAGAGTTTATAAAGAGAAAATCTCAGCAAAACTGCCTGATGAATTTATATAAATTGAAATTGCTATTGTATAATTCACCGATCTCTTTTGCAATCTGTTTCTTATCAATATCCTTCATTCTTTTTTGCTGTATAAGATTATAACTCTTTTCAGTAAGCAGCCATATCTTTTTTTCATTCGGTAAATGCAACTGTTGATGCGTTTCGATCTTTTCACTCAATTCTTTAATACCAATTCTTTGTGATGCAACTGTTTTGATAACAGGAACTGAATGTTCTTTTTTATAAAAAGAAGGCGCAAGCATTTGACAAAGATTTTTTATAAATGTGTCAGCACCTGGCCTGTCAGCTTTATTTACGACAAAAATATCCGCAATCTCCATCAAACCTGCCTTCATTGTTTGCACTTCGTCGCCTGCTTCAGGCACAAGCACTACAACTGTTGTATCTGCAAGTCCTGCTATCTCAATCTCACTCTGACCAACACCTACAGTTTCAACGATAATATCATCAAAAGGTGCAGCTTTTAGCACATCCGTCACTTCAATAATTTTTGCATTCAGTCCACCCATACTTCCTCTTGTTGCCATTGAACGAATAAATACATTCGGATGGGTGTACCATTCATTCATCCTTATTCTATCACCTAATACAGCACCAAGATTGAAAGGTGAAGAAGGATCAACACACAACACCGCTACCCGTTTATCGTCCTTTACTTTTTCTGCGATAAGAGCATCAGTAATGGTACTTTTACCGGCCCCAGGCGGACCTGTTATGCCGGTTATTTTTGTTTGCTTAAGCGGTAAATTCTCCAGTAAATATTCGTAACCTTCTGCCTCATTCTCAACCAAAGAAATTGTTCTTGACAACACTTTTATATTGCCTTCAGTAAGTTTTTGTATGGAAGGAGGCAGCATTTTAATAATTATTTGCAACTATTATTTATGAGTATAAAAAGAAACAGATTATCCTTTTTTTATTTTTTTTGCTCTATATGAATATGATAAAAAGCAACGTGGTAAAGATAAAACGGGCAAATTGCATAAATATAAAATTTTCAATTCTTATTCCATCCTGGAATAACCTGGCT
>JAEZRL010000222.1 GCA_023440945.1 Bacteroidota bacterium | reverse complement strand
TCACAACCTGATGGATCATCATCTTGGTGTTGGAGCCGGCGGTGTGGTAGAAGGTTATGATGATAAGTATTATTTCGGTCGTCGTGCCAATGGTATTTACATTCCGCGTTATAGAAATTTATTTGGCGATAAAAGAGATTATATCCGCGGCTTTGGTTACCAGGGTGGTGCAAGCAGACAAGGTTGGCAACGTGAAATTGCGGAATTATCTATCGGTGCAGATTTGAAAGAAGCATTAAGCGAACCGGGAACCTGGACGATGGGCATGGGCGGCTTTGGAGAAATTCTTCCTTACCATGAAAATCGTGTAACGCTTGATAAGAATACAAAAGATAAATGGGGTTTGAATGTCGTAGCTATTGATGCGGAATGGAAAGACAATGAGAAAAAGATGCGCCAGGATATGATGAATGATGCCGTGGAAATGCTGACAAATGCCGGTGTGAAAAATGCGAAAGGCTATGATTCGGCAATATATCAAACTGGTAATACGTATAATAAAACGGATGGACAGGGTGGCGGTACAATAGGCCGTGGTATTCATGAAATGGGTACAGCACGTATGGGCAAAGATCCAAAAACATCTGTAGTTAATAAATGGAACCAGGTTTGGGATGCACCAAATGTGTTTGTAACAGATGGCTCATTCATGACTTCTGCAAATTGTGTAAATCCATCGCTTACTTATATGGCCTTTACAGCACGTGCAGCAGATTATGCAGTAAATGAATTGAAAAAACAAAACCTTTAAAAAAGTAAAAATTAAAAAGTCAAAAGTCAAGTTTGAGCTCCTGATTTTGAAATTTGATTTTTGACTTTTGTCTTCCTCATTATGCCCGGCGATTCTTCAAGTGTAAATATTAATTCAAAAGGTGTTTCGCAAAACACCTTTGATGCTATTGTTATAGGGTCCGGAATTAGCGGTGGGTGGGCTGCAAAAGAGCTATGCGAACTTGGTTTGAAAACGTTGGTTTTAGAGCGTGGAAGAGATGTAAGACATATCAAAGATTATCCAACAGCAACTTTAGCTCCGTGGGAGTTTAAACATCGTGGATTATTGCCTGCAAAAGAAAGAAAAGAAAATCCGGTAGCATCGCATTGTTATGCTTTTGATGAAACTGCAGCTCATTTTTTCGTGAAGGATAATGAACATCCCTATATACAGGAAAAACCTTTTGACTGGATTCGCGGTTACCAGGTGGGTGGTAAATCTTTAACATGGGGAAGGTGCACTCAACGCTGGAGCGATTTTGAATTTACAGGTCCGCAGCGTTTCGGCTTTGGTTGGGATTGGCCTATTCGTTATACTGATGTTGCACCCTGGTATTCACATGTTGAAAAATTCATTGGCGTTTGCGGAAGCAAAGACGGATTGGAAGCAATGCCAGATGGCGAATTTCTTCCGCCTTTTGAGTTGAACTGTGTTGAACAACATTTGAAAGAAAGCATTGCAAAGAATTATGGTAACCGTTATCTTGTTCATGCAAGATGGGCACATTTAACTCAACCAAATCAAATTCATCTTGAGCAAGGTCGGGGCAAATGCCAGGCAAGAAACATGTGTCAGAGAGGTTGCCCGTTTGGTGGCTATTTCAGTTCAAATTCATCCACTTTGCCCTGGGCTGCAAAAACAGGTGATTTAACCATTCGTCCGTTCTCTGTTGTTCATTCCATTATTTATGATGAACAAAAGCAAAAAGCAACAGGCGTTCGGATAATTGATGCAGAAACAAAAAAATCAACTGAATATTTTGCAAGAATAATTTTTGTTAATGGTTCTGCATTAAACAGTAATCTTATCTTATTAAACTCAACATCCAATCGTTTTCCAAACGGTTTGGGAAATGATAGTGGTGTACTTGGTAAATACATTTGTCATCATAATTATCGTGGATGGCTAAGTGGAACAATTGATGGTTTTGAAGACAAATATTTTTACGGTCGTAATCCAACAGATGCCATTATTGCAAATTATCGCAACCTGCATGAAATAGATACAGATTTTGTTGGAGGTTATACAACGTACTGTGGCGCCCGTCGTGAAAGGAATAATGGCGAAACAAGTGCTCAGCAAATAGGTGCTGCTTATAAAGAATTAATGACAGAACCAGGTGGATGGACGGTTTATGCTTACCTGCAGGGTGAAACAATTCCGAAAGAAAAAAATCATGTTCGCTTGAGCAAAGACAAAACAGATCCCTGGGGAATACCGCAACTAATTACTTCTGTTGAGTATGATGATAACGATGAAAAATTATTAAATGATTTTTTTGTGCAGACGGAAGAAATGTTTTCAAAAGCAGGCGTGAAAAATATTCAGCATTCTGATAGCAAACAAGCACCAGGTTTAGACATTCATGAAATGGGTGGATGCAGAATGGGGACTGATCCAAAAACATCAATGCTTAACGCACATAATCAATTGCATCATTGTAAAAACGTTTTTGTAACAGATGGAGCATGCATGGCAAGCACAGGCAATCAAAGTCCAAGCATTTTATATATGACATTAACAGCAAGAGCAGCAAATTACGCAGTGGACGAAATGAAGAAAGGTAACCTTTAAAAACTTAAAATTCAAAAGTAAAAAGTGAAAAAAGAGAAGGCTCTTTATTTGTTTTAATTTTTACTTTCAACTTATTTATATGCCAGGAGATTCTTCAAAAGTAAATATTAACTCAGGTGGTGTTGCTCAAAACACTTATGATGCCATTGTTATTGGATCAGGTATCAGTGGTGGTTGGGCTGCAAAAGAATTATGTGACCACGGTTTAAAGACATTGGTATTAGAACGGGGAAGAGATGTTGTGCATCTAAAAGATTATCCAACAGCAACTACGCCTCCGTGGGGATTTCCACATCGTGGCAGGATGCCTTACGAGGTTGAAAAAGAAAACCCGGTTGTTAGCCGTTGTTATGCTTTTAGCGAAGCGACTAATCATTTTTTTGTAAAAGACACAGAGCATCCATACATACAGGAAAAACCTTTCGACTGGATTCGTGGTTACCAGGTTGGTGGTAAATCTTTGCTGTGGGCAAGACAAACACAACGCTGGAGTAAATACGATTTTGAAGGTCCGGCACGTGATGGTTTCGCTGTTGACTGGCCAATACGTTACGAAGATATTGCGCCGTGGTATTCCCATGTCGAAAGATTTGCGGGCATCAGCGGTAATAAAGATGGTTACGATACTTTGCCTGACGGCGAATTTTTACCTGCATGGGAAATGAATTGCATGGAGAAAGAAGTGCAGAAAAAAATAATGGCCAATTATAAGGATCGTTATGTGGTTCAGGGCCGTTGTGCACATTTGACGAAGCCTCAACAAATTCATATCAAACAAGGACGTAATCAATGCCAGGCAAGAAGTTTATGCGAAAGAGGTTGTCCGTTCGGCGGTTATTTCAGTTCAAATGCATCTACTATTCCCTGGGCGTTGAAAACAGGTAATCTTACCATAAGACCTGAATCTGTTGTTCATTCCATTATTTATGATGATAAAAAAGGAAAGGCAACAGGTGTAAGAGTGATTGATGCGCAAACAAAACAAGCAACAGAATATTTTGCAAAGATAATTTTTGTAAATGCAGCTTGTTTAAATAGCAATCTTATTTTACTAAATTCAACTTCCAATCGTTTTCCAAACGGTTTTGGAAATGATAATGGTTTATTGGGAAAATACATTGCCTTTCAAAATTATCGCGGAACTGTTTCGGCTTCTATTGATGGTCCTGATGATAAATATTATTATGGTCGCAGGCCAACACAACCCATGATGCCTAACTTTAGAAACGTGCACAAACAGGAAACAGATTTTTTGCGAGGTTATATGTGTTTTTACAGTGTATATCGTGGAAGGCAGTGGGGCAACCCAAATGGTGATCAAATCGGTGCAGATTATAAAGATGCGTTAACTGAAGCCGGTCCGTGGGGTGTTTCGATGATGATGCAGGGAGAAACGATACCGAAAGAAACGAATCACGTAAGATTAAGTAAAGATGAGAAAGATGCATGGGGAATTCCGCAGTTGATAACTTCTGTTGATTATGATGATAATGATGTAAAGTCAATGAAAGATTTTCTTACACAAGCATCAGAAATGCTGGATAAAGCAGGATGTAAGAATATTTATCAAAATGATAGTCAGCAGGCACCCGGATTGGATATTCATGAAGTAGGTGGTGTAAGAATGGGAAGAGACCCAAATACATCTTTATTGAATGGATGGAACCAGTTTCACAATTGTAAAAATGTATTTGTAACGGATGGAGCTTGTATGACATCTACGGCTACACAAAATCCATCTATCACTTTTATGGCATTAACGGCACGTGCAGCCAATCATGCAGTAGAAGAATTGAAGAAAGGAAATGTGTGAAAGAGATTTTAAAGTTGGTGAATTGGGAAATTTTGGAAATGGATTTAAACTCTTGAGAATTGCAGCTTAAAGAACAGGAAGTACAAGTGAGTGACACAACGATGTTTAATAGTAGTACAAAAGCTTGTAAACAAAAATAATAACAACTATAAAAATTAAATTGTATGAATAGAAGAGAAGCCTTATCAGGTTTAGCCCTCTTGTTTGGCGGTACCATAGTAGGTGCTGAAGCTTTTTTAACCGGTTGTAAAACAACAGGCAAAAAAGAAGGGCTTTTTGCTGACAACGACATTATTTTTCTGGATGAAGTAGGCGAAACAATTTTGCCACGCACCGCTTCTTCGCCGGGTGCAAAAGATGCAAAGATCGGTGAGTTTATGAAAGTAATCGTTACTGATTGTTATGATGAAAACGATCAAAAAATATTTACAGAAGGCATTAAAAAACTGAATGAGGCAAGCAATAAAAAATACAATAACGACTTCGTTTCGCTTACTCCTGAACAAAAGCATGAGTTTCTCGTTGCGCTTGATAAAGAGATGAATGATTATCAGAAGAACAAGAAGAAGGAAGATCCAAATCACTATTTCAATTTGATGAAACAGTTGACTTTATGGGGCTACTTTACATCTGAACCTGGTGCAACAAAAGCTTTACGTTACGTAGCGGTGCCTGGCAAATATGAAGGTTGTATTCCTTATAAAAAAGGTGACAAGGCTTGGGCAATATAAAGCAGTAATTGCTTTAAATTTATTATAACAGCACTGTTGTTGCAGTGCTGTTTTGTTTCCCGGATAATTTACTATTTCAAAGAGGCTTATGGAGCCACTTTTATATATCCCCAACCTTCTGCCTGTTTCGAGACGATCTCATAAATGCCATCGGGTACGGTTGAAACATTTTGAAGAAGTTGATCAGCGCTTATATTGTTATTCTTCATAGCAATTGCACACACTTTAAAAGATATGTTTTTGTTTTGAGCCAGTCTTGTTACATCATCACTGAAAGCAGACTTATTTTTGGTAACAAGATCAAGCCCATGACCATACATTACTACTTCTATCATTGCTTTTGGATCTGAATTTGAAATCTCGTTAACCCATCGTATAACAGATCTTTGTACCAAAGAATCTCTTCCTGTAACATCGAAAACAACCTTATATGGCGCTTTCTGTGCAAATGACAGTTGAGTTGAGAAGAAGAATAATAAGCAGAGGAATTTAAGCGTTTTCATAGTGCAGATTTTTAAAGAAATTTATTCAATATTCTTTACAACTGCAACCGGCTTTTAAGCAAAGACATTTGAACTCTGATAATCTTCTATTGCATTTGAGTATTTTTTTTATTAGTTTTTCGGGTAATTCATTTCCATTAATCCACGCTAAATTTTTCCTTATGAATTCCCAAACTAACCTTCCGAAAACGCCTCGTCGCAAATTTTTAGGATCTGTTGCATCCGGTGCTGCGGCTATAAGCATGGCTTCACTATTAAATCCTCTTCAGGTACTGGGACAACCGCAGGATAATAATAGTCCGGATGCAGATGAATGGTTCAACAAAATAAAAGGAAAGCACCGCATTGTATTTGATGTAACCCAACCGCATGAAATTCTTCCTTTTGCATGGCCAAAAGTATTTTTATTATCGAATGCGAATACAGGTACACCTGAAAATCAAACAAGTGTTGTCGTTATTTTGAGACATGAAGCAATTCCATATGCTATGGGAAACGACTTGTGGGATAAGTATAAGTTTGGCGAAATGTTTAAAATAGATGATCCAAAAACAAAAGCGCCATCTACACGCAACCCTTTCTGGCAACCTCAGGCCGATGATTATAAAGTTCCCGGCATTGGAACTGTGCAAATAGGAATTAATGATCTGCAACAGAGTGGCGTTATGTTTTGCGCCTGTGATATGGCTTTGACTGTTTACAGCGCTGCTGCTGCAGAGGCTATGAGTACAGATGCTGCAACGATAAAAAAAGAATGGTTGGATGGTGTATTGCCAGGTATTAAGGTTGTGCCTTCAGGTGTTTGGGCAGTAGGAAGAGCGCAGGAACATGGATGCGCATATTGCTTTGCTGGATAATGCATGAACTATTTGCCTTGCTTTGATTTCTTTTTGCTTTCCTCTTTCGCTTTTTTTATAATGCCGAAGGGGCCGTATTTATGCTGTGCTGCAGAGAAGGTATCGGCAAACGGACCATACGGATAATCAATCGCCTTTAACGATATATCCGGCCAGTCTTTAGGGAAAGTTTTCTCCGGTCGTGGTTGAGAATTTACATAAGCTGCGACATCCCATGCTTCTTCATTTGTAAGCAAAGGTTTATTATGGCTTGCTCCAAAAGGCATATTATCTTTTATATAACCTGCAAACCTTGTTAAACGATATAAACCCGCGCCGTTACTATAACTATGATTTCCCCATAGCGGAGGATAACGGTAGGAAACAGAATCATTTTGCAAAACGCCTTCACCATTTTGTCCATGACAAACCTGGCATTTTGCTATAAAAACTGTTTTTCCTTTAACAGTGTCCGCAGCTCTGTTTAAAAATGGCAACTCTTCGATATTAGCACCTTTTGGTTTCATTCCTTTAGGTACATCCTTCCCCAACCATTTTAAAAAAGCCACCATTGCCTTCATGTCCCTGCTTGTACTGTCAATTGTTTTCCCATTTAAGCTTCGTTGTAAACAATCATTAATCCTAAATTCAATAGATTCTACAATACCGCTCCGCGGACGAAAAGTTGGATAAATAGAAGCTACGGCTGAAAAACAGTTTCCATAAGGCTTCTCCCCTGCTTCTAAATGACAATTTTGGCAATTCATTCCATTAGTTATTGCAGCAACTTTTCCTTTAGGACCCAAATAGTAGGATGTGTTGGCGATTAGGTCCTGCCCATAACGAATTAATTCACCTTCTTGTGTTTGAGGAATCGAAGCTTCGTCTGGAGGAAACCACTCATTTGACGAGCTATCATAATTAGTTTTAACATGCGATTCGCGAGGATGAGTTTTTTTAGGCAAGAGGATTTTATCTGTAATTATCAGTACGAGGAGTAAAAGCGGCAAAACAATATAAAGTAATCTGGCAGTTTTCATGGCAGGCATTTTATAATTGAAAACCATGAACTGCTTCCAAATTAAGCAATAAAAAATACAATGTAAAGAGGCAAAAGCTGCAACTTACATTTTTGAATTAAACAAACTTCCCTTATACATTACCTTCATTATTTACTACAGGTATTATTGCTCTTGATATCGAAAACTGACAATCTTCTGCTGCTAAAATTTTCATATCCTTTAATGACCAATGATTTTTTCAAGACATCTTATAAAAATCAGAACTTCTTTTAAAGTTATTGCATTAGAAAAGCCAAATCGTTTAATAGAATCTAAAGCAGCACCTCAGAAAAAACTAACACTTGTAAGTATATTGAATTATTTTTGTTTCACTCAATGATTTTCTATGGTAACATCTATGGTTCATACTTATAATTTTAAACCTGATGGTTTGAATGAAAACCTAAATATCCACTACCAGTTATCTCCTGAAATATTAACTGAACAAACAGTGAACAGAGGCGAAGGAACTATAAGCGATTCGGGTGCTCTATGTATTAATACCGGTAAATTTACAGGACGCTCACCCAAGGATCGCTTTATTGTTAAGGATGAAATAACTGAAGACACGGTTGACTGGAATAGCATCAATCAACCAATCGAAGAAAAAGTTTTTTTCAGTTTGAAGAAAAAACTGCTTGAATATTTAAACCACAAGGAAGAAGTTTGGGTACGAGATTGTTATGCCTGTGCAGAAGATACTTACCGGCTAAACATTCGGGTGATAAATGAAAATGCCTGGAGCAACTTGTTTGCGTATAATATGTTTTTACGCCCAACAGAGCAAGAACTTGAAAATTTTAAACCCGATTGGCAAATCATACAGGCACCGGGTTTTAAAGCCGACCCAGCAACTGATGGTACAAGGCAACAAAATTTTACTATTATTTCATTCAGGCAGAAAACCGTTCTTGTTGGAGGAAGTGGTTATACAGGAGAGATAAAGAAAGGTATTTTTAGTGTCCTGAATTCTTTACTTCCTACAGAAAAGGATGTATTGAGTATGCACTGCAGTGCCAACCAGGGAAGCAGAGGTGATGTGGCTTTATTTTTTGGATTAAGTGGAACAGGCAAAACAACTTTAAGCACCGATGCAGAACGCCAACTGATCGGAGATGATGAGCATGGATGGAATCAGAATTCTGTTTTTAATTTTGAAGGCGGTTGTTATGCGAAATGTATCGGACTGAATGAAGAAAAAGAACCCGAAATTTATCATGCTGTTCGCGGCGGCGCTTTAGTGGAAAACACTGCTTTTATTCCTGGGACAAATACCATTGATTTCAATAGCACGCCCATTACAGAAAACACAAGAGTAAGTTATCCATTATTTTATATTTCAAATGCTTTAGAGCC
>JAEZRL010000071.1 GCA_023440945.1 Bacteroidota bacterium | reverse complement strand
CTCCACTTATCTTATGGATATAATTGTTTACAACGCCTGAATCAATACAATGCCTCGTTTTATTTTCATCATAATACTGAAACAATTCTTTGCCCGGAATATCGCGGCATTGCTGTACAATTTTAGCAAGACGCTTACTCTTTATGCTGATGTCATGTTCAATTCCTTTCTTACCAACAAATGTGAATCTCACCTGGTTGCCGTTGATCTTTACATGTTTATCTTTCAGAGTTGTTAAGCCATAAGAGCCATATAATTTTTCATAAAGATTATTGCCAACACGAATGTTTGTGCGCTCCATTAAACTTACAACTGTTGCCAGTACTTTTTCGATAGGAAGGCCGGGTTTGGCAAGATCATTTTCGAGTTGTAGCCGCATGTTGGGCAACGCTTTGCCAAAATCTCTTAGGCGATAAAATTTAGTGTGATTGCGTAGAATATTCCATAATGGATGATAGCGATACTGTTTGCGATTTTTTGCATCAAGACCAGTTGCCTGCAAATGACCGTTGGATATTTTACATATCCATACATTTTTCCATGCCGGGGGAATAACGAGTTTTTTTATGCGCTTCAGCTCCTCTTTATCCGTTAATTTTTCGTTGCCTAAAAGATAGGTGAATGACCGGCCTCTTTTTATCCTGTTGATGCCCGGCTGTGAATCGCTTACGTAAATTAAATCCACAGCACTTGCAGCTTTGGCTGCATCTTTTATAATGCTTCTCAGCTTTCGTTTAGGCAGTTTCAAAACATCTTCTGCGCTCAATTCCATAAATGTTTTCACAGGCAATAATCAATCCTGTTTAATAAAAATTTTTGATAAAGCCTAAAATCTGCTCAATAAAAGTTCAGAACGATGAACGGATTGTGACGCAACGGAAGTTCAATAGCAGTTCAATAGCCGGTATCTATAAAAACATTATTAAAACAGGCCGCTTCTTGAATTTTTATTAAGCAGCGTTGAGGAAAAACTTCTACAAAAGCGGTTATTACTATTTAAAAATAAAACAATGTGCATTACTGGTATAAGGTTTGAAAAATTATAAACAAATGTATGTTTATGGTGGATGAAAATTTATTTTTTATTAAAGAGAAAATTGAGGAGATAAAAATTGCGCTTTTTAAAGCGGAAATAAACTCTATTTTGCAATTACCAAATAATATTATTTCCACTTTGAAGGTAGATGACGATGGTTATATTTGGTTTTATACGTCGTGCAGCGGACCCTATGCGGATGAGATTGACAAAGAATTTTTTGCTTATCTCGAATACCATCAAAAAGGAAGAGATACAAGATTGAGAATAAGCGGGAAAGCTACTGTTGTAGATAACAGCAACAAGGCATTTTCTTCGTTAACTGATGGAAGTGTAAATGGTTTGTTATTGCTAAAACTGAAAATTATGCATGCAGAATATACAGCAACAGATTTTGAAAAACCACATAACTGGATGAATCGTATAAGAACATCAGTGATTGATTTTCTTTCTGCAAGCAATGCGAGGAAGTTTGATTTTTCTTGATTAGGAATTAGCCTGTAAAGACGCGAAGTACACTAAAGTTGAAAACATTTTCATTTTTTACGGAACCATAATGTAAAACCTCCATTGGGTAACATTTTTATGCTAAGTGAGTCACCAGCTGAATAATTTATTTCCTGTACATCAATATCATCAGGTGATGAACCATCTTTTAAAATCATAACAGAATAGCTTCCTTTTGGAAGAAAAGAAAGATCAGGAGTAACCGTTTTCTCCATAGCTTCTCCGTTAGCCCCTGCTACATACCAATCGTTGTTTTTTCTTCTTGCCATCAACATTAATTTGCCTGGATAGCCATCAAGGAATTTTGTATCATCCCATGCAACAGGAACGGCTTTCATAAAAGCTTTTATTTTATCGTCAAGATTTTCATACGCAGAAACTCTATCAGCAAAATGAAGAATACCGCTTTCGAACAAAACGGTCAATGCAAGTTCATACGCATTTGATGTAACGTGTTTGCAACATTCATAAGAAGTAAAAGTAACGGGTGTATAATCCATCGGGCCGACAACATTTCTCGTACACATTAAAACAATGTTTTGCTTTGGCGCAGCATTGGCAAAAGAAGAATCCCAGCCATATTGTTCCGCACCTTTTACCGCTTCCATTGACATAAGATTCGGATAGGTTCTTGACCATCCTTTTGGCAGAGTGCAGCCATGAAAAACAACCATTATCTTTTCTGCAGCAGCATCTTCTAAAATATCGTGATACAATTTCATGATCGCTTGCTTATCTGATTGAAAGAAATCAATCTTCACTGCCTTCACTCCCCAATCATGCAATTTTTTAAATTCTTCTTTGCGTTTGAGAGGATCGTTCATTATATTTCGTGGCTGCTCTGTAACATCATTGTGCGGGCCTCCTGAATTATACCACAACGACAAACCGATGTTCTGTTGCTTTGCATACTGCGCAAGCTGTTCGATGGTTCCATTTTTCATAATGTTCCAGTTAGCATCAACCAGGGAATATTGCCAGCCCATTTCTTTTGCGAGATCAACAAACTCTTTCAGTTTATTATAATCTTTGCTGCTTGCATGATCACTCCACCAGCTCCACGATGCTTTGCCCGGTTTAACCCAGCTTACATCACCTAATTTATTTGGATCGGCGAGATCATGCACCAGGTTTGATTCTACTATTGTTCCTAAAGATTTGCCTATAATAACAGTTCGCCATGGTGTTGAGAAAGGTTCTTTTGCAGTAGCTGTAACAGGATACATTCCCAATGCTTCGCCTTTTAGTGGTTTTGCAATTTTATAAATACAGTTTGAGCAGTCCTGCTGCAAATGGCTTCCATAAAAATCAGAAGTAACATTAGATTCGGTTATTAATATCCACTTATCATTGCTATTAAAAAGTGCAGGAAAAGACCAACCACTTGAATCCTTTGCATTTTCTCCGATCGGTGAACCAAACGTAAACCATCCTTCATAAGCGGGATTGAATTCAAATGTTTGCAACCAGGCAACGCCATCTGCCGGAATATGAAACGAAGTAGATTCATCATTCACTGTTATTGTTTTGTTGCCGGGAAATGCATATTTAAAAGCAACACCATCATTATAAGCTCTTACAATTAGCTGAATAGGAATATTATTATTGTTGATGAATGAAAGCGTTGTTTCATTGGCAAGATTGTGATTAAGTTTTCGCTTGCCTGTGACCATTATATAATTCTCGTCGATCTTTTTTGTTGACTGATCTTTGAAAGTAAGGCCTGAAGTAAAAGACTGCCCATTTGTGGTAACGCCCAAAGCAGATGTTTTAATAACAGTATCTGATTGAAGCAAAACCGAATAAAACAAATTGCCGTTATTATTTGTTACAATAAAGCGCAATGAATCATCAGGTGAGGAAGTAATCCATTGTTTTGAATTAGTTTGAGCGAATAACTGATTAGAAAGTAGTATGCTGAACATAGCAAGCAGGGGAAGCAGTTTCTTCATAGTATTTAGCTTTCAAGTGAGACTGCAAATTAGCGCAATTTGTTTTTAGGAGAAGATGCGTCATTAATTGTAATAAAAAGGATGTTGAGAAAGCCTTTTTACATTATTAAAATCAAAAATTCTTCTATACTGAATCAGGAAAGAATTAAATAAAAGAAAATTAAAATCAGTTGAATCAGAAAAATCAAATAAATTCTGGCTCGGACAAATTGCTAAACTTATTTTTACAGGAAACATAACTTATGTACAATACGTTGCTTACCACTTTAGAAAACAATACACTTACAATAACTGTCAATCGCCCTGATAAATTAAATGCCCTTAATAAAACAGTTATTGAAGAGTTGAGTGCGGTTATGGATGAAGTATATAATAACGTCGAAATAAAGTCTGCAATCATAACAGGTGCAGGTGCAAAAGCGTTTGTTGCCGGTGCAGATATAAGCGAGTTTTTAGCGTTAAATACAACACAAGGCGCCGATTTAGCAAGACGGGGACAGGAATTGGTTTTTGATAAGATTGAAAATTCGCCGAAGCCTGTTGTTGCTGCAGTAAATGGTTTTGCTTTAGGCGGCGGTTGTGAGTTGGCGCTTGCCTGCCATTTTATTTATGTCAGTGATGCAGCAAAGTTTGGTCAGCCGGAGGTGAATTTGGGATTGATTCCGGGCTATGGTGGCACACAACGATTAACACAGTTGGTTGGACGAAACAGGGCAATGGAGCTAATCATGACAGGCAGAATGATTAATGCAGAGGAAGCGTTACAGTTTGGTTTGGTAAATAAAATTTGCAAACCGGAAGAGCTGCTTGATAAAGTGAAAGAGACTTTACAGCTAATTCATACAAAAGCGCCACTTGCTGTTGCAAAAGTGATCGAATGTATAAACAATTTCGATCATGATCAGCAAGGTTATGAATTCGAGATACAAAAATTTGCCGAATGTTTTGCGACAGAAGATATGAAGGAAGGTGCATCTGCATTTGTTGAAAAAAGAAAAGCAGTGTTTAAAGGGAAGTAGGTTAGCTAATCAGCTTTGAGTAGATAACCATATTTAATTCACCTTCATAACTTATCATTATCACTCATCATTCATTGTTATCCTTCACTTTTCTCAGGTCGCATTTGCGGGAATAGCAATACATCCTGTATACTTGGTTCGTTTGTCAGCAGCATACATAAACGGTCAATACCAATTCCAATTCCGCTTGTGGGCGGCATTCCATATTCCAACGCTCTTAAGAAATCATAGTCGATATACATTGCTTCTTCATCCCCGCGTTCCATCAAACGCAACTGCTCTTCAAAACGTTCACGCTGATCGAGCGGATCATTCAGCTCGCTGTATGCATTGGCTATTTCTTTACCGGTTACCATCAACTCAAAACGTTCTACCAATCCCGGTTTGCTGCGATGTTTTTTTGTAAGCGGACTCATCTCAACCGGATAATCCATAATAAATGTCGGCTGTACAAAATTCGCTTCCGCTTTCTCACTGAATATTTCATCAATCAGTTTTCCTTTGCCCATACTTTCATCTACCTGTATATGTAATTGCTTACAAACATCCCGTAGTTGTACTTCATCCATCTCGCTGATATCAATACCTGTATATTCCTTAACTGCGTCGTATAAAGAAATACGTTTGAACGGCGCTTTAAAACTAATGGTTGTTTCACCAAACTGCACTTCTGTTGTTCCATGCAATGCAACAGCGATACGTTCTATCAACTGCTCGGTTGTTTCCATCATCCAGAAATAATCCTTGTAAGCGGTGTACCATTCAAGAACAGTAAATTCAGGATTGTGCGTTCTGTCCATGCCTTCATTCCTGAAATTGCGGCTGAATTCATACACCCAGTCAAAACCACCAACGATCAATCGTTTTAGATATAATTCGTTTGCAATACGCAGATACAAAGGAATATCCAATGCATTGTGATGCGTGATAAAAGGTTTTGCCGCAGCACCACCGGGTATAACCTGCAGCACCGGTGTATCTACTTCCAAAGCTCCTTTTTCATTTAAAAAATCACGAATGGTATTGATGAGTTTTGTACGCTTTACAAATGTGTCTTTTACATCTGGGTTGATAATAAGATCGGCATAACGCTGACGATAACGAAACTCGGGATCTGTAACAGCGTCATACACATTGCCCGCTTCATCACGTTTAACAACAGGCAATGGTTTTAAAGATTTTGTAAGCAGTGTGAAACTTTTTGCATGAACAGAAATTTCTCCTGTTTTTGTAGCAAAAACGAAACCCGTAACGCCAATAATATCACCAAGGTCAACCAGGTGCTTAACAACTTTATCGAACATGGTTTTATTTTCACCGGGACAAATATCATCTTTACGCACATATAACTGTATAACACCTTTGCTATCCTGTATCTTGATAAAAATAACCTTGCCTCTATCATTCAAACTCATAACACGTCCTGCAACGGTTACATCTGCAAATTGTTCTTTATGTTCTTCTGTAAAATTTGCTTTAATATCTGCCGAATAATGTGTTACCGGGTACAAAGCGGCAGGATAAGGATCGATGCCTAATGCATGTAATTCTTTTAGTTTATCACGACGAATAATCTCCTGATCTGACAAATGCTGACTCATACAATGAAATTAAAAAGAGTGCAAAGATAAGGCTGAGCGGTGAGGTATCAGCAATCAGCAATCAGTTATCAGCTATCCTCATGCCTTACACTCTATTAACCCATCAACAGCATTAATCGCTTTTTGTAAACGCTCTTCATTCTTTCCGCTTATTTCAATCCAGGGAACAGGCTGATTAATAAGAATATCTTTATAAATATTGAATAGCTCTTTACGTGGTTCTTCCGCTGGATATTCACGCAGTTCATCTTTTGTCCAGGGAAGATCAGTGTTGCATAAAAGATAAAAATGGTATTTTCTTTCTACGATCTGGTCTAAAATGAATTGATGACATTTGCCAAAAACATATTCACACCATACTTTCATTACATACATGTCAGTGTCTATGAAGAGAAGCGGCGAATTGGGAGTTGTGAGTTGTGAGGATTGATCATTAACCATCGCCTGCTTCACCATTTGCACATGCTTATCCTCTAAAGAAAGCTGGCCTTTAGCAATGGTTAATAAATCATCATACGTATAACTTGTTCCATATTTTAATAAATATTGACGGGCATATTCCGGGCACCAGAGTGTTTTATAATGAGCGGCCAACTGCTTGCTTAAAGTACTTTTACCTGTGCTTTCGGGACCTATAATAACTATCTTTTTAATCTCTTGCATATTCCATTGTTATTGCATCATCTTTTTTCGTTTTGTTGATCCAGGATATCAAACCAAACACAGCAAGTATTAATAACACAACATATTGAAAGCTTGTAAACACATAGCCTTTCACAAAATACAAAGGAATGGATGCAAGATTGGTAGCGATCCACCAATACCAGCTTTCCACTTTCTTCTTGGCCATTAACCACATGCCGGTATAAGCGGTAGCGCTTGCAAAAGCATCCGCCCAGGGAATAGCGCCGGGTGCAAATACTTTTTTCAAATACTCAAGACAGATATAAATGCCAATATAAAACGCCGCAAAAAAAGCTAGTTGCTGTAGCCATTGTTTTGTGTTTGATTTGGTAATGATAACTATGTGCTGCTGCTGTTCATCTTTTTTTGCCCATAATATCCAACCGTAAATGCTCATGATAGTGTAATACAAGTTTACACTTGCTTCGCCGATAAGATGACCTTCAAGACTTATGTAGATATAAATAATGGTATTAATTAATCCAACGGGATAAACTAGAATATTTTCTTTTCTTGAAAACCAAACACTGCCGATACCGGCAAATACACCAGTATATTCAAGCAGAGATGTTTGCTTTAAACCTTCAACCAGTTGCTGTGTTATTTGGTCTATGCTCAACTTACTAATTTGCTGTTTTGTCAAAGATATGGAAGCGGGTACTGAGGAAGCAAAAACTGAAATTCAAAAAGTTGAATAACGGCCAAAGCGTTCAAGAGTGCGACGCAACCAAAGACGAACAGAAATTCAAAAGCCGGTTACATAAAAAGATTTTTATCTTTACGCCTGTTGGTTCATTTCATTAGATATGTCATTTTTCCGTTAAATCTTTTTTCGGTATAAAATTTGTTTTTACGTTTCCTCTCCAATCCTTAATTTTGCAATCCTTTATTTTTATTGGGCTCATAATATTTAGTTGTTACAGAATGGCCATTCAGAAGTAACAATTGTAAATCAGTGCACTGAGAACCTGTAAGTTCTCCAAAAATTTTTAGCAAAAACCGGTTAAATACAGATATGTCATCAACTAAAGTTCAAAACAGGGTCAGCTTCGGTAAAACAAAACACCTTGCTGAAACGCCTGACCTATTAGACATTCAGTTAGAATCATTTCGTGAATTTTTCCAATTAGAAACAACACCTGACAAGCGTAATGTTGAAGGTTTGTTCCGTGTGTTCAAGGAAAACTTTCCGATAACAGACACTCGTAACATTTTCGTTCTCGAGTTTCTTGATTATTTTATTGATCCGCCCCGTTACACCATTGAAGAATGTATGGAACGTGGATTAACTTACGCTGTTCCTTTAAAAGCAAAGTTGCGTTTGAGTTGTAATGATGAGGAGCACGTAGATTTCCAAACCATTGTACAGGATGTGTTTCTTGGAAACATTCCTTACATGACGCCCCGTGGTACTTTCGTTATCAACGGCGCTGAGCGTGTAGTGGTTTCTCAATTACACCGTTCACCAGGTGTATTCTTCGGTCAGTCTATCCATCCGAACGGAACAAAGATCTACTCTGCGAGAGTTATCCCGTTCAAAGGTGCATGGATGGAATTTGCAACAGACATTAACAATGTAATGTATGCTTACATCGACCGTAAGAAAAAATTCCCTGTAACTACTTTACTTCGTTCTATTAGCTTTGAAACTGATAAAGATATTCTTGAATTATTCGGCATGGCTACAGAAGTTCCTGCTGATAAGAAATCTTTAAAAAACCAGGCAGGTAAAAAATTAGCAGCACGTGTTTTAAGAACATGGGTTGAGGATTTTGTGGATGAAGATACTGGTGAAGTGGTTTCTATCGAACGTAACGAAGTGGTGTTGGAGCGTGATACGGTATTGGATGAAGAAGCGATTGATATGATTGCTGAACTGGATGTGAAGAGTGTATTCGTTCAGAGAGAAGATGTTGGCGGTGATTATGCCATTATCTATAACACATTAAATAAAGATACTTCGAATAGTGAGTTGGAAGCTGTACAGCACATCTATCGCCAGTTGCGTGGTGCTGATGCTCCTGATAACGAAACTGCACGTGGTATTATCGATAAATTATTCTTCAGCGATAAGCGTTATGACCTTGGTGAAGTTGGTCGTTATAAGATCAACCGCAAACTTGGTGTTAGCCAAAAGCTGGAAAATAAAGTATTAACAAAAGAAGACATCATCGAGATCATTAAATATCTCGTTCGCTTAACCAATGGTAAAGCAGAAATTGATGATATCGATCACCTGAGCAATCGTCGCGTTCGTACAGTTGGTGAACAATTGTATGCGCAGTTTGGTGTTGGTCTGGCTCGTATGGCTCGTACCATTCGTGAAAGAATGAATGTTCGCGATAATGAAGTATTCACTCCTGTTGATTTGATCAATGCGAGAACATTATCTTCTGTTATCAATTCATTCTTTGGTACATCGCAGTTGTCCCAGTTCCTTGATCAGACAAACCCGCTTTCAGAGATCACACACAAACGTCGTATCTCCGCATTAGGACCCGGTGGTTTAAGCCGTGAAAGAGCAGGTTTCGAAGTTCGTGACGTACACTATTCTCACTATGGTCGTTTGTGTACGATTGAAACACCTGAAGGTCCAAACATTGGTTTGATCTCTACACTTTGTGTTCATGCGAAGATCAACGACATGGGCTTCATCGAAACGCCTTATCATAAAGTAAATGACGGAAAAGTTGAATTAAATACTTTGAAGTTTTTAAGTGCTGAGGAAGAAGATACTGCTAAGATTGCACAGAGCAACGTGGCTGTAGATGAGAACGGCAACTTTGTTGAAGAAAGAATTGTAAGCCGCGAAACAGGTGATTTCCCTATCCTTGATAAAAGTGAAGTAGAATATATGGACGTTGCGCCAAACCAGATCGTTGGTTTGAGTGCTTCGCTGATCCCATTCCTTGAGCACGATGATGCCAACCGTGCATTGATGGGCTCAAACATGCAACGCCAGGCAGTTCCGTTGATCTTACCTGAATCACCGATCGTTGGTACAGGTTTGGAAGGGAAAGCTGCACGTGATGCACGTATTCAAATTCATGCGGAAGGTGATGGCGTAGTTGAATTTGTTGATGCAAAAGAGATTCATGTTCGTTATAACCGTAATGATGCAGATCGTTTGGTAAGTTTCGAGGATGATTTGAAAGTGTATCGATTAACTAAATTTATCAAAACAAACCAATCAACTTCTATCAACCTTCGTCCTGCTGTAAAGAAAGGACAAACTGTAAAGAAAGGTGATTTCTTAACGGAAGGTTATGCAACAAAAGATGGCGAATTAGCATTGGGTCGTAATCTACAAGTAGCGTTCATGCCATGGAAAGGTTACAACTTTGAAGATGCGATCGTTATCAATGAAAAAGTTGTTCGTGAAGATTTATTTACTTCTATTCATATTGAAGAATATGAGTTGGAAGTTCGGGATACAAAACTTGGTGAAGAAGAATTAACACCTGATATTCCTAACGTTTCTGAAGAAGCAACGAAAGATCTTGATGAGAATGGTATCATTCGTATCGGTGCGCAGGTTCGTGAAGGTGATATTCTTATCGGTAAGATCACTCCAAAAGGTGAATCTGATCCAACACCGGAAGAAAAACTGTTACGTGCCATCTTCGGTGATAAAGCCGGCGATGCAAAAGATGCTTCTTTAAAAGCACCAAACGGAACAGAAGGCGTTGTAATAGATAAGAAGTTATTCCAACGCGCAAAGAAGGATAAGAATGGTAAGCTTCGCGAAAAAGCACAGCTTGAAAAAGTTGAAAAAGTTCACGAAAAGAATGTAGAAAATATCAAGGAATTATTGTTGAGCAAACTGCAAACTTTGCTTCGTGATAAAAATTCTGCAGGCGTTACCAACAACTTCGGCGAAATGCTGATCGGTAAGAGTGCTAAGTTCAATGCAAAGAACTTGAGTGCAATTGATTACCAGAATGTAAATCCTTTGGGCTGGACAGGTGATGCTTCAATTGACGATCAGATCAACACTTTATTACATAACTTTAATATCAAGTATATCGAAGAGTTAGGCAGATATAAAAGAGAGAAATTCAATATTTCTATAGGTGATGAATTACC
>JAEZRL010000055.1 GCA_023440945.1 Bacteroidota bacterium | reverse complement strand
CCCTCCAAACTCTTCTTTGTTCCCATCCCTATAAAAACCCAAAAACAGCCTAACTGTTTTTAAAAATCTGTCCAGTTATTAAGGGGTAAGTACAGTGTTTGTTACCTTGCCTTAACCAATAAGCTTGTTAGCCTTTGTTCTATCTCGGGGCTTTGGGCCTGGTAAAATAACACAAGTGTTGTAGCAGCACTTTTTTTTTCGAGAGCCAGTAAATCTTTTACAGGAATTACCATTGCCGTATTTGAACCTTTTACATCTTGAAATTTCCATTCTTTTATTTTTCTGCCTTCAGCGTCTTTTACAATAATACTTCTGCCACTGCCAATTTTATTCGGCGCATGGCATTGCGAGTAATAAATAATAATCTGATCATTTGCATTTGCCTTGTCCAGATGCAAGCTTTGCAGGTTTAAAGGTTTGTCGAGGCTTTGCTTAAGTAACAGTTTTTTGTTTAGATAAATGGAGTAACTGTCAACACCCGCTTTTGCTGTAACAAATGCCATTAAAAAAATAGCTGCAAGCATAAAAGCTTTTACAAAAGCCTTTTTAAATGTTGTGTGTTTCATATAAAATGTATTTGATGAAAGAATACCACAAAAAGAATAATATAAACTGCCTTCCACTAATTAGTTTGATGAAGGTTAAATAATGATTGACGTTATGCAGTGCGGATAAAAAATTGATCCGTTAAACCGTGCTAATAGCCGTTGTAAAAGAACTGCAGCACATCATTCGTGCATTTCATCAGGTAAATAACACAGTTGAAATAAAATGCTTTTTAATGCCAATTTCTAAGTGTAATTTTTGATATGAAATTTTTTTGGCGATACAAGCTTGACCATATTTTATTCTGGACCATCACCGTTTTGTTCTATGCTTATGTTAATCGCAGCCTGGCAGACAAAGCAGGCTTTGCGCATTACTTTCTGGATATCATTATTCGGAATGGTTTGATAGCAGCAGCATGTTATGTGAATATTTATTATTTATCCCCTGCCTTTCTTAAAAAAGGGAAATTTTCAACATATACACTAACTGTATTAACAAGCCTGTTGTTATGTACTGCTTTTAAAAACCTGCATGATACATGGCTTCATGGTTACATTATTAATGATGCTTATAAACAGCATTTCTTCTATAATACTTATTTTAATTTTTCAGTGGTTCTCTTTTATGTGGTTCTTACGATGGCTTTAGACATTACTAAAAAATGGTTTCAGCAACAGGCATTACTCAGGCGCATCCAGATGGAAAATCTTCAAACAGAATTAAGATATCTTAAAGCTCAAATGAACCCTCACTTCCTGTTCAATTCAATTAACACCATTTATTTTCAAATAGATAAAAAAAATGCTGAGGCAAGAACATCGCTTCAAAAATTTTCAGAGTTGCTGCGATACCAGTTGTATGAATGTAACGAGGATACCATACCTATAGAAAAGGAAATTGAATATTTGAAAAGTTATATCGATTTACAACGATTGCGTAAAAACAGTAATCATCATATTAGTTTTACGGCAGCAGAAAATGTAAAAGGTTTCGGTTTAGCGCCACTGTTATTGTTGCCTTTTGTTGAAAATGCATTCAAACATTTGTCTGATTACAGTGATCGCCCCAATCATATTGACGTTTATATGAACAGGCAAAACGGGCATTTTTATTTTGGTGTAACCAATTCGAAAAATAATACAGAGCCGGCGGGAAATAACAATGGAATCGGTTTGAAAAACGTTAAACGTCGCCTTGAACTTTTATATGAAGGCAAGTATGATTTAGCTATTAAGAATAACGACTGCTCTTATACAATAACTCTGAAAATACAATTGATATGAGTATCAGGTGCATGATAATAGACGATGAACCAATTGCATGTAAAGGCATGGAGGAGTATGTTAATGAAGTAGAATTTTTATACCTGGCAAACATTTGCGACAATCCTGTAAAAGCCTATCATTTTTTAAATGAAGAGAAGATTGATCTTATTTTTCTTGATATAGAAATGCCTAAACTTTCAGGCATCCAGTTTTTACGGTCTTTAAAGAATCCCCCTGCTGTTATATTTACAACAGCCTATCCTGATTATGCTTTACAGGGTTATGAACTGGATGTTATAGATTATCTCGTAAAACCCGTTTCTTTTCCACGTTTTTTAAAAGCAGCTAATAAAGCAAAGGAATTTTTAGGCAGAAGAGTTACAGAAAAAGAAAATGATACGGATAAAGATCACTTCTTCTTAAAAGTGAACAGCAAATTCGAAAAGATATTGTATAATGAAGTATTGTACATAGAAGCTTTACAAAATTATGTTGCAATGCATCTGCATAACAAAAAGATAGTAAGTTATATAACTATGTCAACTCTTGAGAGCCAGCTACCCGGTCATCTCTTTATGCGGGTGCATAAGTCTTACATAGTATCCTTACAAAAAATCCAGAGTATTGAAGGCAATATGGTTATCATCAATAACAAACAAATTCCCGTAAGCCGCAATGTTAAAGATCTATTGATGTCGAAAGTTGTGGAGAAAAAACTTTTTCGCCGCTAAGAATTAATAGTTTATCTAACCGGGCTGGCTGCAGCAGGCTCTCCTGTTGAGATTTGCACCTGATTATCAAACTTGCGTTTGTCAGCACAGCTTCGCCTCTTCCCGTTGTTATATTCCAAAAGAACAATATTACATATTAGTAAGATAAATTTAAACATGCATTAAGAGATATTGCCTAAACCCTATAAGGTCTTTTAAAACCTTATAGGGTTATAAGCCCATTGGTGGAGAACACAAACAACAGCGGGAGGCTCTATTATAATTTATTACGAGATATGTAAATTTGAATAGAATTGATGCCGAGCCATAGTGTAGCAGTAGCGAAGAATTTCGTTTATTATTGAAATTAATTTGAATGCCAAAAGCCAACCTTGAAGTGTCATTAATTGACGCAGTAGCGGGCGATAATTTGAAGGATTTAGCTCTCGATTACTCCGAAATTGTACTTGATTCATTTTTAAAAAATGAATGCGTAAAAGATATTCCTTTCTTTGGAACTCTTTATAGAACTTATAGAGCCACTCTTAGTATTCGCGAAAATATTTTCGCCAAAAAAGTATATAGTTTTCTTTTTCAACTGAAAGACATTCCTCAACAAGAACGAAAAGCATTTACTGAAAAAGTAACAAAAGATGAAAATCTAAAATACAAACTAGGTGAGACTTTAATTGTTCTTTTAGATAAATTAGACAATTTAAATAAACCAGAAATTATTGGAAATCTCTTTAAAGCAGTAATTGAAGAGAATCTTTCATATGATCTTTTTTTGAGGTTGTCTTCGATGGTATACCGGGCTTTTCTTCCAGATATAATTAGTTATAAGCAGTTTTTGACTGAAGACCCACAACAAAAATTTAACCAAGAGGAGCTAGTAAATGTCGGAATATTAAAAATCTCGCTTGTCGAAAAATCAAGAAATAGTTCGGTATTATCGAAAAAAAATGAACATGAAAAATATCAAAAGATTGAGTGTAGATTAACTCAATATGGAGCACTTATCCTGAAATACGGTTTTAATTGTAATACAACATATGTCAAAGCACATTTGTATGATATTAGCCACTTAGTTTGATTAGGAATTTTATTTTTCGCCGCTGTTGGCGTTCTTCACTAATAGCATCCACAACTACAGTCCACCCCCGCAAATTTAACAGTAAAGTTACCCGCTCAACCGTTATTCAGCAGTACCTTTAAATGCTGTTTTTGCAACCCTGCAAATCCAGGCAAACAGTTACTTCATCCTAAAAAAATAAACACCTCCTTATGGCTACAGCAGTACAATTACAGGATGCTTATATAGATTATGTGCTTACGCACAACGAACAACCTAAATCAGTATATGCCTTTGCAAAAAACATCGGCGTTACCGAACAGGAGTTTTATGATTTTTATTCTTCTTTCACTGCGATAGAGAAAGATGTTTGGTACATGCTTACCGTTAAAGCAATCGAGCAGGTTCAGCAACAGGAAATTTGGGCAACTTACACCTCGAGAGAGAAAATATTGTCCTTCTTTTATGCCTACATCGAACTGCTCAAAACCCAACGCAGTTTTATCGTTTACAGCTTGCGCAGATCACGCACCCACCTCTCTACGCCTGAGGTACTTGATAACGTAAAAAATGTTTTTCAAACCTTTGCGGAGAACGTGATACAAACAGGCCTTGAAAGTGGCGAGCTGGCAGACAGGCGTTATCTTTCCAAACGTTACAAAAATGCTTTATGGATCCAGTTTGGTATTATTATCAACTTCTGGATCAGTGACAGCAGCAAGAATTTTGAGAAGACCGATGAAGCCATCGAGCGTGGCGTAAATGTTACGTTTGATCTTTTTCAGCGTTCGCCCCTCGACGACATTTTTGAATATGGAAAATTTGTGATACGCAACGGCAGGTTTAAAGAAAAGATGAGATTTTAAAGTATGAAAGAACAAGAAAGCATACCTGTAACAAAGGTTGCACGCAGCGCTAAATTTGTAAAGACAGGCATCCAGATAGGTGGCAATTACATCAAGCATTATTCAAAAAAACTTTTCAACCCGGAACTAAGCCGTGAAGAATTAAATGAAGATAATGCGGCCGACATATACAACTCCTTAAGCGAACTAAAAGGCAGCGCTTTAAAGATTGCGCAGATGCTGAGCATGGACAGGAATGTTTTGCCCAAAGCCTACATAGATAAGTTCTCGCTTTCGCAATACAATGCACCACCTTTATCAGGTCCGTTGATCGTTCGCACTTTTTCAAAACTGTTTGGAAAATCGCCGGAGCAGATGTTTGATCAAATCAATTTAAGATCAACGAATGCCGCTTCGATAGGCCAGGTACATAAGGCGAGGCTGAACGGAAAAGATTTAGCGGTAAAGATTCAATATCCCGGTGTAGGTGACAGCATTTCTTCCGATATAAAAATGGTAAAGCCAATTGCATTTCGCCTGATAGGCATGAATGAAAAAGATTTTGAGGTGTATGCAAAAGAAGTGGAAGAACGTTTGCTGGAAGAAACGGATTATGAGCTGGAAGTGAAGCGCTCCATGGAAATCTCTAAGGCTTGCAGTGTGCTGGATAATGTGGTGTTTCCCACTTACTATCCGGAGATGTCAGGGCATCGTGTTATCACCATGGATTGGCTTGAAGGCTTACATTTAAAAGAGTTATTAGAAACAAACCCTTCACAGCAACTGCGGGATAAAATTGGACAGGCTTTGTGGGATTTTTATAATTTTCAGCAACACGAACTGCGAAAGGTGCATGCCGACCCTCATCCCGGTAATTTCCTTATCACACCGGGTGAAAAGCTGGGTATTATTGATTTTGGTTGCATCAAGCAGTTGCCCGATGATTTCTACTACCCGTTCTTTTCTTTGGTATCAGCGGATGTTTTAAAAGATAAAGCAAAGACCATCGAAGCATTTCGTAAGCTGGAAATGATCTGGCCTACTGATACACCTCAGCAAGTAGAATTTTACCATAGATGGTATAAGGAAATGATTGAATTATTTGCAAAGCCTTATGCGAGTGAAAGCTTCGACTTTAGCCAGGACGAATATTTCGACAGCTTATATGCTTATGGTGATAAGATAGCGAGAATGCCGGAGTTTAAGCAGGCCCGTGGCGTAAAACATTTTATATACATCAACCGAACCAACTTTGGCTTGTATAATATTTTGCACGAGTTAAAGGCACAGGTAAAAACGGATAAGTTTAAGCCGCATATAGAACCATTAGCGAGCAGATAGAAAGACTTCCTTTAGCTGCTGAGTGTCTTCACTTAGTCATGATAGTTGCAAATAGCCTGGTTTGCTTATGATTAATTTATTCTTTTACTGTAAATATGAGCTAAAAGATCTGCTACTGCATAGGCTCTTCCGATAATTGCCATTTCCCCTTTGTCAAGACACGAAGAAGCTAACGAAATATCGCCTATTAATTCAGAAATAAATAAAAAGTGTAGTTGTAATAAGCAAGGCCAGGCGACGACACTGAGAATAGAAACACGTATTTTTAAAAAAGAAGATTAAAGAAGAAAACAGGTTGCAGTTATATATCAAGGATATAAAAGTTCTAATGAAATTGATTATGAATAGCAATTTTATCAGCAACTTTAATTTCTGTCTTATCTTATCTTTATACTTTCAATTATACTTCTGCAAAACACCTTTTATGCAAAAAACACTATTTTATACCTTCCTGGTATTTTTTACAGCGGGGCTAATAACAGCTTGCAATAACGGTAAGATGAACGAAAACACTTCTGATTCTGCCAAATCAAATCCTCAACAAACACTAAACAGTAACATAAAACCGGATTCAAATAATGCGGGACTTAAACTTCCATCAGGTTTTGGCGCTTTGGTTGTTGCTGATAATACAGGTGGTGCAAGACATTTAGTTGTTACTGATAAAGGTGATATTTATGTAAAACTTTCAGATGCAAAAGGAGGCAAAGGAGTTTTATTGCTTCAGGATACAAATGGCGATGGCAAGGCCGATAAACAATCAGGTTTTGGTGATTACGGCGGTACGGGAATAGCCCTTAAGAATGGTTATCTGTATGCTTCATCTAACACCGATATTTATCGTTATAAACTGGATGCAAACAACACGGTAACTGATCAAAACAATCCTGAGCATATTGTAACAGGATTGATAGACAGAGGCCAGCATAATTCAAAAAGTATTGCACTTGATAACAATGGAAATATTTATGTAAATATTGGTGCTTATTCCAACGCTTGCCAGGAGAAAGACAGAACAAAAGGTTCACCTGGTATGAGGCCTTGTCCTATTCTTGATTCTGCTGGTGGTATCTGGCAATTTAAAGCTGATCAGCAAAATCAAACCTATGGTAATGGAACTCATTATGCTACCGGTTTGCGTAATGTTGTTGGTCTTGACTGGAATAATCAAACAAATTCCTTGTTTGTTATGCAACATGGAAGAGATGGTTTTTATGATTTTTATCCGCAGTATTACAATGCTAAACAAAGTGCGGAATTACCTGCAGAATGTATGTATGAATTGCATCAAGGTGCAAATGCAGGCTGGCCTTATTATTATTATGATGAAAATCAGCACAAATATTTTGTGAATCCGGAATATGGCGGGGATACTAAAAAAACACAAAGTGACATGCTTGATTCTTCTAAACTTCTTCAGCCTGCCGATGCTTTTCCGGGTCATCTTGCTCCAAATGGCCTTTTATTCTATACCGGTAACCAGTTTCCCGAAAAATATAAGAATGGCGCTTTCATCGCATTTCATGGTTCATGGAATCGTGCACCAGAGCCTCAGAAAGGATATTTTGTAGTGTTTGTTCCTTTTAAAGATGGTAAACCAAGTGGAGATTGGGAAGTGTTTGCTGATAATTTTGCAGGTGTAAATAATGTTTCGCCGGGAAGCGCCAAACATCGTCCATGTGGTCTTGCTCAAGGGCCGGACGGTTCTTTATATGTTTCTGATGATACAAATGGTACGATCTACAGAATTGTATATACAGGTAAATAAACTGTGTAGAAAATATTATGGCAACTCTTCTTTATGCAAGGTTCTTGTATTGAAAGAAAACATCAATCTGTTTGCAAAGAACAATTAATCAAATTGCGGATGTACTCACCTACATCCGCAATTGTTTTGTAATAACGCCGCTGCTATCACTCTATCCTTCTGAAAAAGCTGTAAAAAGATTTACTTAACATCCAATAATCATTATTTCGGTCTTTAATTTTCTACATGTTTTTATTCTTTACTTCATTTCAGAGTTACATCATCTTGTTAAGAAAACAATAAAAGTATTGGTAAAGAAAACGTTGCAAACATCTAAGGCATCTTAAACTTACCCACATACAAAACCCATTTTTGTATTTTGGCATACATTTGATGATTATATGGATATGGAATATGATGTAACCGCTTCTATCGTTCTCTATAATAATGATCGAACAATCAGGAATGC
>JAEZRL010000033.1 GCA_023440945.1 Bacteroidota bacterium | reverse complement strand
TCATTCCGCGGCTTAAATAATATTCAACATACGTAAAGCCATTTGATAGTGTAAATGCTAATTGTGTGATGGGATTTGCACCTGCTTCTGCAATATGATAACCGCTTATAGAAACACTGTAAAAATTGCGCACCTTATTATCAATAAAATATTCCTGCACATCGCCCATTAACTTCAAGGCAAATTCTGTTGAGAAGATGCAGGTATTTTGCGCCTGGTCTTCTTTTAAAATATCCGCCTGAACCGTTCCTCTTACTTGTTGCAAAGCATTTTGTTTACATTGTTCGTAAACTTCTTCCGGCAGTACTTCATCGCCACTTAAACCCAATAATTTTAAACCAAGCCCGTTGTTGCCTTCGGGCAAACGTTCTGGTGATGAAGGATTGTAATAAACCGGTTTATTTTGAATTTTGAATTTTGAATTTTGAATTTCATTCACCATTGACCATTCACCATGCGCCTCGATCCATTTTTCGCATTGCTGATCTATTGCTGCGTTCATAAAGAAAGCAAGAATGATCGGCGCAGGCCCATTTATCGTCATGCTGACAGAAGTTTTTGGATCACACAGATCAAAACCACTATATAATTTTTTTGCATCATCAACTGTTGCAATACTTACACCGCTGTTGCCGACTTTACCATAAATATCCGGACGATAATCAGGATCTTCACCATACAATGTAACACTGTCAAATGCGGTGGATAAACGAATGGCGGGCTGACCTAAAGAAACATAATGAAAACGTTTATTGGTTCGTTCAGGAGAACCTTCGCCGGCAAACATTCTCGTCGGGTCTTCACCTGCACGTTTCAATTCAAAAACACCTGCAGTGTAAGGAAATTCACCGGGAACATTTTCCTGCAACTGCCATTTTAAAATATCACCCCAGTCTTTGTATTTCGGTAAAACAACTTTTGGGATTCTTGTGCCGCTTAAAGAAGTTGTGGTAAGCGGTTGTTTTATTACCTTATCACGAACAGTGTATTCAAAAAAATCGGCGTTATATTTTTTTACTTTGTCATTCCAGTTATCAAGAAGTTTTTTGCAAAGAGGATCGAGTTGTTCTTCATAGAATAGCTTCAGTTTGTCAATTACAGCGATAGAATAACCATGTGACCCTTTTTCGAAAGAGAAGTTATGTATAATGCTTAACGAGCCATTTAGCTGGTAAAGTTTTGAAGCAATATCAGATTGCTCCTTTGCCCATTTATCATAACCCCGGTTTTCTTCTGCTATCTCGCTTAAATATCTTATCCTTTTAGGTGGAATGATAAGTGATTGGGTAGTTGTATCTTTTGTATGCTGATGAACAGTTACATGGCCGGGATGAACACCGGTTTTCTTTTCGATCGCTGTAACTATTTTTTCAAACAATTCATTAATACCGGCATCATTAAATTGCGATGCGATGGTTCCGATAACAGGTAAGTCTTCATTCTTTGCTGTCCATAATCCATGATTTCTTTTGTATTGTTTTCTTACATCGTTCAGTGCATCCAATGCGCCTGCTTTATCGAATTTGTTGATGCAAACAACATCTGCATAATCAAGCATGTTTATTTTTTCCAGTTGCGATGCAGCGCCGTATTCAGGTGTCATAACATATAAACTCACATCGCAATAATCCAGGATAGATGCATCACTTTGGCCAACACCTGCGGATTCAAGTATGATAAGATCAAAAGCAGCTTCTTTACAAATATCAATTGCCTCCTGCATCGCATTGCTTACGGCAATATTATCATCACGGGTTGCCAGCGAACGCATGTATGCTCTTGGATGCGAGATAGCGTTCATGCGAATACGGTCACCCAATAAAGCACCGCCTGTTTTTTTCTTTGAAGGATCAACGGAGATTACGGCAATTGTTTTATCCGTGAATATGTGCAGAAATCTTCGCACCAGTTCATCCGTAACGGAAGATTTACCGGCGCCACCGGTACCGGTGATGCCCAATACTGGAGCTTTGCGTTGTGAGTTGTGAGCTACGAGCTGTAAGTTTTGCTCTTTCATCTTTTGTTCAAAGCCTGCTTCTGCTAATGTAATAGCTCTTGCAATTCTTCTAATATCCTTTACTTCGTCTAACGGTAGCTTTCCATTCCATTTTGCAGGCGCTTGCCAGTAGTCAGACTGTTTCCAATCTTCTCCCCTCCGCGGGGATTGAGGGGGGCTTGCTTGTTTTATTACATCTTCTATCATTCCTTCCAAACCCATCTTTCTGCCATCATCCGGCGAATAAATCCTGGAGATGCCGTACTGATGCAACTCTCTTATTTCTTCCGGTAACATCGTTCCGCCGCCACCACCAAATATTTTTATATGTCCACAGCCATTCTCATCCAAAAGATCTTTCATGTATTTAAAAAACTCCACATGACCGCCCTGGTAGGAGGTGATAGCAATAGCATTTACATCTTCTTCAATGGCAGCTTCTACAATTTCGTGAACGCTTCTGTTATGGCCTAAATGAATGATCTCTGCACCCTTGCTTTGCAGAATGCGGCGCATGATATTGATGGCTGCATCGTGACCATCAAACAAACTTGCTGCTGTAACAATCCTGATTTTTGAAGAAGAAGTTTCGGGCATAAAATTATTTTCTTACAAAGCAAATTTACAGGATTGATATGAACGATTGTTAGCTTTAAGAGAAGCCGGATTGTCTTAATAACACATCCACAGTGAATCTTATTTTTCATTTGCAGACAAGAGACTTTTATAGTCCCTTTTTTTGACCATCGGATATTTCAACCTTAGTCATATAAATTTAATATTTAAAATATGCTTTGATTATCAGGTTGCGATGCCCAAAGGTGAAAAAATGATGGACATTGAAATCATAAGCAATAGCAACAAACCCGCTACAAAGTATCTATATTTCCAGGGTTTTAGAGGAGTAAAAGGCGGAGGACTATCTTTTAATTCTCTCTCAAGTTTTGAAGGAAATAGCTTACTGATTACAGCCATTATTAAAATGGTTAACAGGAAAAGTACAAACAGGACATGTAAATAATGTAGCTCTAATTTCAACAAGAGCGGGGGAAACGATATGGAGCGGGACATAGCCCCATCAGGAACAAGAGGCTTCACCAGTTATTGTCCAGTGCAGAACCTTATTGATGAATTTGAGGTCATCAACAATGGTAACTCTACTTTTATTCCTGCAACATAGACTAGCACAACGCGAACAGTAATAAACAACCCTGCATATGATGATAACGACCCCCCTAAAGACGTAACAATCCGCAACAATGTTTTCAATGATGCCTGCCTTACTTCGCCTTACCAGTTTTGTGAAGGAATTATCAGCATATATCCTGAAATACCAAAGCCTGATTTAAACAAACCTTTTCACAGGAATATACGCATTGAGAACAACCTATTTCATCCTTTTGATTATCCTGTATTATATGCGAAATCAACAGAAGGATTGTATTTCAATAACAATACGATCACTCGTTCAACGCGATATAAACCTTTTCATTCAAGGAAATATATGTTCACCTTTGAATATTGTAAAAAGGTAGAAGTTTCCAATAACAGTTTAAAAGGTGATGTACTTGGAAAAAATATCAAGCTTATTGCAACATCAAAAAGAGAGTTGCATTTAAAAAAGCTGCAAGGTATTATTATAGATGAATAAGGAATCGCTGCAGAAAGGGGAGAAGAACAAGTTATTCCTTCATTGGTACTTCTGTTGAGAAGACAGAGAAATCTGTCATGCAGTATAAAAATTATTAGCATAAGGAGTTGTTTTTGATGATCATCAGAAGTCATTAGCTTATCAAATTCAGATGAAATATTTAGCATTACTTGCCTGTGTATTAAAGATCCAGTTATACAAAAACATCTCCATGAAACTATATAACAACGCCTTTAAGAATTATATAAATAATTGTTTCGTTTTTTCTTATCACATGATCATCAACTACAACATTATTTTACAATGATAGCTGGAAAATTTGCAAAACCAAGGGCTGTTATTATCTCATCAGTCCTTGGTTGTACTAAGGTTTTAATTATCCTACCTGTATCTCTTTTTTTGCCTTTGTTTGATTTTCCGTTTTTGGAATGTTCAGTTTTAAAATACCGTCTTTATAAGTGGCAGATACTTCATCATCTTTTGCATTTTCAGGCAAGCGAAAGGAGCGTGTGAAAGAACTGTAGCTGTACTCGCGGCGACTGTACTGTGTGTTTTTATCTTCTTCGTTATTCTCAGTTTTTCTTTCAGCACTTATCGTTAAAATATCATCTTCAATATTCACTTTAAAATCTTCTTTATTAAAGCCCGGTGCAACTACATCAACGGAAAAACATTTGTCGTCTTCTGAAATATTTACAGCCGGTAAAGACCGTCCCTGGCGGCTATTTCCAAAAATGTTTTCGATATCAAAAAAATCACGGAGCCAGGGATCCATCTGTCTCCCTGTTCTGGCAAGATTACTCATATAAACCTCCTTTTTATTTTTATCAAGAATGAAATAAATAATGTAAATGATGCCGAAAAAAATATGCCAGCACACACTGCAGGAAATAAAAATTAATAAAATAAAAGATAAGGCGCTGAAATCAGAAAATTGAAATTAGAATTGATATCTGAAAGCTGATTGCTGAAAAAAACATTCTACTTTCGGCCATTCATTTTAATAAAAGCGGATGAGTAAACAGCTTTTTGAATCAGACATAAGAACGGTTGATGTAACAAGATATGTAACGCCGCTTCGCGAAGGCGGTTCATTACCGGCCATAGCTGAGGCAGACGATGGTTTTATGTATGTGTTGAAATTTAGCGGTGCGGGGCAGGGAGTAAAAGCGCTTATTGCTGAATTGATAGCAGGTGAAATTGCAAGAGTCTTAGGGTTAAAGGTTCCGGAAATAGTGTTTGCACACCTTGACCCTGCCTTTGGCAGAACCGAACCGGATGAAGAAATACAAGACCTGTTGAAAGCAAGTACAGGTCTTAATTTGGCGCTTCATTATCTTGCCGGTGCTATCACTTTCGATCCGGCCGTTACGACTATTGATGAAAAACTTGCATCAGAAATTGTTTGGTTCGATTGTTTTATAACAAACGTTGACCGCACCGTGCGTAATACAAACATGCTTATCTGGCATAATGAATTGTGGCTGATTGATCATGGCGCTTCTTTGTATTTTCATCATTCTGGTCAGAATTGGCAGGAGCAGGCGTTAAAACCTTTTGTGCAGGTGAAAGATCATGTGTTATTACCACAGGCATCGAAAATTGATGAAGCTGATGCAAAATTTCGTTCTGTTTTGAACGAAGAAAAAATAAGAGCGATTGTTGAACTTATTCCTGATGAATGGTTGCTGAAAGATACAACGGTTGATGCTGCAGAAGAACAACGCCAAGTTTATTATAAATTCTTAACAACAAGACTTAAAGCCTCCGACATTTTTGTAAAAGAAGCCAAACATGCAAGAGAAGCAATTATTTGAATATGCTGTTATACGCGTTGTTCCACGTGCAGACCGCGAAGAATTTATGAACGTAGGTGTGATCGTTTATTGTGCGACCCAGAATTTTCTTCAATTAAAATATTCGCTTAATGAAGAAAAGCTTCGTGCATTTTCAAGCGACCTGGATATTGATTCTTTAAAGAAACAATTAAAGGCTTTTGAACAAATATGTTTGGGATCGAAAGAAGGCGGACCAATTGCACAACTTCCTGTTGCATCCCGGTTTCGCTGGCTTACAGCTACACGAAGTACGATTATACAGGTATCACCGGTACATCCAGGGTTCTGTTCAAAACCCGAAGAAGCGATAGAGAAATTATATGCACAAATGGTAGAGTAGAATTACAAATTATTATTGCCGAATAACGTTAAGAACGTTGAAGTGAGTGACACAACGGAAGTTTAATAGTAGTACAAAAGCCGGTAAACAAAGAATTATTACAATTAATAATACGCTTTATAATTTCTGCAACTGATTTAATATTGCAGACTTTTAATTGATAACTATGAATGCAAATGCAAAAGCTGTTGCGGAAAGATTGTTACAGATCGGCGCTGTTAAATTAAATCCTTCTGAACCTTTTACCTGGGCAAGTGGATGGAAAAGTCCGATCTATTGCGATAACAGGAAGATATTATCCTTTCCGTATGTGCGTGATTTTATAAAGAGTGAAATGTGCAACGTTATTTTTGAAAAGTTTGCGGAGGCTGAAATGCTTGCAGGCGTAGCGACAGCGGGTATTGCATGGGGAGCAATGGCTGCAGATCAGTTGAAGCTTCCATATATTTATGTTCGTCCGAAACCAAAAGAACACGGCTTAGGCAACCAGGTGGAAGGTTATTATGAAACGGCACAAAAAGTACTGGTTATTGAAGACCTGATATCAACTGGTAAAAGCAGTTTGCAGGTGGTTGACGTTTTACGAAAATCCGGATTGGAAGTTGCAGGAATGGTTTCTATATTTAATTATGGATTTGATGTTGCTGATAGTGCATTTAGCAATGCAGGCGTAAAATATGAATCATTAACAAATTATTCTGCGCTTATAAATATAGCTTTGGAAAAAGGCATCGTTAATCCCGAAACAGAGGCGGTCTTATTACAATGGAGAGAAGATCCTGCGAGCTGGAAAGGTTTATAATTGCTGAAAAAAATCATTTCTTTTATGAAGAAAATAATTGCGATTGTTACAGTGTTCATGATAATAAAAAGCGCAGATGCACAGGTTATGCAATCAAGAGCACAATGGGCAACTTTAAAAATTCCACAACTAAAATGTTGGGAATGCAAGAACAAACTGGAGCAATACTTATTGAGAGAAAAAGGGCCAAATGATGATGCAGGAATTGTAAGATGGACAATCTCCATGTCTGCTGCAACCATGCGTATTCAGTATGTTCCGGATAGAATTACGCTTGATTATATTCGAACAGCCGTTGCCAATGCAGGCTTTGATGTAGATACCATGAAAGCGAATGAAGACAGCTATAAAATGTTGCCACCTATTTGTAAAAGACCTGAAGATGGCGGTGGGCCAAAAAAAGGAAAACCTTGTACTTTACCTCCTGATGAAAGAACAGGAATGTTGTTGCGACAACAATAAATAATCCTATTGAATGACGCAACGAAAGTTTAATAGTATTGTTGCTGATGGCTCAATAAAGATCAATATATCTTATCTGTTTCTTCTATCTGTACACCATTCTTTAATTCGAATATTTTTTTTGCAAGAACCCATTTTTCGCCTGGTTTTGCTAAAGGTAAAGCCTGCTGGTATTTCCATAGCATTTGTTCCCACTCCTGCACTTTTTCGTTCGCTGCATCTGCCTGCGCTTTTGAATCGAAACTGAAACTTTCTTCTGCTTCTACAAACATGCAAAGACGAGTGCCGAGCCTGTAAAGTTCCATGCAATGAATGCCGGAATCTGCAATGCTTCTTATGATCTCCGGCCACACTTTTTTATGGTATCTTTCGTACTC
>JAEZRL010000023.1 GCA_023440945.1 Bacteroidota bacterium | reverse complement strand
GAATAATGCCTGATATTTTCGATCTTACGAATAAAATTGCGATTGTAACAGGCGGTGCGGGCTTGCTTGCATCAGAACATGCAAAAGCGCTTTGCTCTTATGGTGCAAAAGTAATTCTTGCGGACGTGAATGAAGTTAAATGCACAGAAGCTGCCGAGGCATTGCAAAAAGAAAGTTTGAATGCTGCTGCAAAAAAATGTGATGTTACATCAAAAGAAAGCTGGCAGAGCTTATTGGATGATGTGATGAACAACTATGGCAAAATTGATATTCTTATCAATAATGCAGGCTTTACCAATCAAAGTAAAAGCGCTAATTATAGTGCAGCATTCGAAGACTTTCCTTTAGAAGACTGGAATGCTATTATGAATGTAAATCTTACCGGAACATTCTTGGGTTGTCAAGTCGTTGGCAAACAAATGCTGAAGCAGGGAAAAGGTTCTGTTATAAACATGGCTTCGTTATATGGTGTGGTTAGTCCTAATCACCGAATTTACCCGGGAACTGGAATTAGTCAGCCGGTGGCCTATAGCGTAAGTAAACATGGAGTTATCGGGTTAACAAAATATATTGCTACACTATGGGCTGATAAAAATGTTCGTGTAAATGCTTTAACGCCGGGTGGAATTTATAATAATCACGAAGGATTGTTTTTAGAAAGATTTCAACAATTAAATCCGGCAGGAAGAATGAGTGATAAATCTGAATTGCAGGGTGCTGTTGTTTTTCTTGCAAGTGATGCAAGTAGTCATGTTGTTGGGCATAATCTTATTGTAGATGGAGGATGGACAGCTTGGTAAATGTAAATCTTTATTGACGTTTATTGCTGATAGAAGAACAAAGCGCACAAGAGTGCGACGCAACGATGTTAGATAGATATTCTGCAGCTAGGTTCAATAAAATAATAACAACACCAAATAGAAGTATATAAAGAAGAAATGCCCCATCCTTTTTTTGAAATTGCTGGAAGAAAAATTGGTTATGATTATCCGCCTTTGGTGATTGCAGAAATTGGCATTAATCACGAAGGAAGTTTGGAAGTTGCGAAGCAAATGGTTGATGCGGCAGCATTTGCAGGAGCGGAAATGATAAAACATCAAACACATATCGTGCAGGATGAAATGAGCAGTGCTGCAAAGAAAACGGTTCCGGGCAATGCAGATGTAAGTATTTACGAGATCATGCACCGCTGTGCTTTGGATGAAGAAGAAGAATATGCATTGAAATGTTATGTTGAAAGTAAAGGAATAATATTTATATCAACACCTTTCAGTCGTGCTGCTGCAGACAGGCTGCATAAATGGAATGTTCCCGCTTATAAGATTGGAAGTGGCGAGTGCAATAATTATCCATTACTTGAGCATATTGCATCATTTGGCAAACCGGTTATTTTAAGTACAGGCATGAATACGATCGAAAGCATTTCAAAAGCGGTTTCTATTTTCAAAAAACATCATATTCCATTTGCGTTACTGCATACAACAAATCTTTATCCAACGCCTGATCACCTGGTTCGTTTGGGCGCTTTAACCGAGCTGCAAAAAGCATTTCCCGGGGCTGTTATCGGTTTGAGTGATCATACTTTAAGTAATCATGCTTGCTTTGGTGCGGTGGCTTTAGGGGCATCAATATTGGAAAGACATTTTACAGATAGAATGGACAGGCCAGGCCCGGATATTATTTGTTCGATGGATGAAAACGCTTGTAAAGAATTGATAGAAGGCGCAAAAATTTTGCAACAGCAACGTGGTGGAAGCAAAGGTCCGGCAGCAGAAGAACAGGTAACTATTGATTTCGCATTTTCCACTGTTTGTACAATAAAACCAGTTGCAAAGGGAGAGAAATTTACGAAAGAAAATATATGGGTTAAACGTCCGGGTAAAGGCGGAATTCCTGCAGAAGAATATAATAAGATCTTAGGAAAGAAAGCAGCGAGAGAAGTAGAAGAAGATATGCAGCTTGCATGGCAGGATGTTGAGTAAATAAAAAAGGGTTTGATGTTGAAGTTACAGTAGCAAGTTATCCATGAAAAAAATTGTTTTTCTTACCGGTACAAGAGCTGATTTTGGCAAATTGAAATCACTCATCGAAGTCTTAAAAAATGTAGTAGACTTTCATGTACACATTTTTGCTACAGGAATGCACATGGATAAAAAATATGGTTTTACCGTGCATGAAATTGAGAAGTGTGGTTTTGATAATATTTATAAATACATTAATCATGATAACGGTGCTTCGATGGATATTACTTTATCAAGAACCATTGAAGGCTTTGCCAATTATGTGCGATTAATAGAACCTGATCTAATCGTTGTACATGGCGACAGGATCGAAGCTTTAGCAGGCGCAACAGTAGGTGCATTGAATAATATTTTGGTAGCGCATATTGAAGGCGGAGAAGTATCAGGAACAGTGGATGAACTGATTCGCCATTCTGTATCTAAACTTAGTCATATTCATTTTGTATGTAATGAGGAAGCGAAATATCGTTTGATACAGATGGGTGAAATGGAAGAAAATATTTATGAGATTGGCTCACCTGATATTGATATTATGCTGAGTAATGATCTTCCTTCCTGGGAGGAAGTGAAGAAATATTATGAAATTGATTTTGAAGATTATGCAGTTTCAATGTTTCATCCTGTTACAACCGAATTTAATGAGATGGATGAATATGCAGAACAATATGTGCAGGCTTTAGAGCAATCA
>JAEZRL010000022.1 GCA_023440945.1 Bacteroidota bacterium | reverse complement strand
GTATTTTACACCGTTATTTTTCTGTCTCTTGCAATAACTTTCCATTCATCTGTTGCAAGACCATCTTCCACAACAATCGCAAAATCGTATAATGCAACTGTTGGACAAATATGCTCTGGTACACCATACAAAACATCTCCTAATTCATATTTATTTGCATCAGGAACTTTTAGCACCAAATGTTCTTCACTCTGGCTTACCGGCGTCGCTTCGGGTACATTTAAAAAATGAACCCGTGATGTTAGCGGATTTTCGGCAGCAACAGATTTATGTCCGAGATCGGTGCAAATAGTCGTTTCATCAATAACAGAAATTACTCTTGTTATAACAAGGGCTGCGTATTCGAACGGTTCATCGGGCATTGCGTGTTTATAACCCCAATCCCAAAAAACAAAAGTGCCGGGTGAACATTCAACGTTTTCTCTTGCCGCATGAACAGGAAATGTTGGTGAGCCTCCTGCAATAATGGTGAGGTCAATTCCATATTTATTATTGATAATATTTGCCAGCTCAAATATTTTTTCAAAAGCTTCATCACTTTTTTGTTTTCGAATGGTTACATCTGTATCTCTTATATGACCATCATAAGCATGTAAACCTCTTATGTGTATATGTTTAAGTTGATGTAGTAATTCAAACAACTGCAACGCTTATTCTGCTGAAGTTCCTGTTCTGTTCATACCTGGATTTACATCAATAAACACTTCTACATTCACATCATTTTTCTTTGCTGCATTATTCATTTGTTCGGCGAGTGCTGCATTATCAATTAAACAAGAAAAACGTGTGGAAGAATATTTTTTCATTAAGCTGATAAAGCGTTCTATTTTAGGTCCAACCGGTTGATAAGCAAACAACACGTCTTTTGCATTAATCATCGCAAGCATTTCAGCTTCTGCAATGGTTGCACATTTGAATTTATAAATGCCATCATCCATCATCATCTTACATACTTCTGCCATTTTATTTGTTTTTACATGCGGACGAAGCACATCCGCATTCTTCACCATATTTTTCGCCATCAAAATATTTTGCTGAACTCTTTCTTTATAAATAACAAGTGCAGGAGAATCAATGTTGTTTATATTTTTGATAAGATACCATTCATTATTACTCATCTGATCTTTTTTGGGAAAAGATACGATGAACGGGAGATAAATTTCTGATTTCCATGATAACCTCTCACCTAAAACACGAAAAAACACCGATCAATTTTGATTTAATTACTGAAAGATTCATTCTGTGTTCATCTGTGAAATCTGTGAGAAATAAATTTATCTCAAATCCTTACTTAAAAATCAGAACATTATTTTTGCACCAAATTTCAATTAATGCAAAGAGATACATTGGTTTTTGACATTCTGAGAAAAGAACTTGAACGTCAGCGTAATGGTATAGAATTAATTGCTTCAGAGAATTTTACAAGTTTGCAGGTAATGCAAGCAATGGGAAGTGTGATGACGAATAAATATGCCGAGGGTTATCCGGGCAGACGTTATTATGGCGGGTGTGAGATAGTGGATCAAACAGAACAACTTGCAATAGATCGTTTAAAGCAAATTTTCAAAATAGATTATGCAAACGTACAGCCCCACAGTGGTGCCCAGGCAAATGCTGCAGTGGCATTAGCGGTGTTACAACCCGGCGATACAACCTTAGGTCTTGATTTAAGCATGGGCGGTCACTTAACACATGGCTCACCGGTTAATTACAGCGGCAAATTATACAATGCACAGTTTTATGGCGTGAAGAAAGAAGATGGAAGAGTGGATTATGAAATGCTTGAAGCAAAGGCACGTGAACTGAAACCAAAGCTTATTTATTGCGGTGCAAGTGCTTATAGTCGCGATTGGGATTATGCAAGAATAAGAAAAGCAGCAGATGAAGTGGGTGCATTGGTGATGGCAGATATTGCACACCCAGCAGGTTTGATTGCAAAGGGATTGTTGAATGATCCGTTTGAACATTGCCATATTGTTACTTCCACTACGCACAAAACTTTACGTGGTCCACGTGGAGGAATTATCATGATGCGAAAGGATTTTGAAAATCCGTTTGGTTTGAAAGATAATAAAGGCAATGTGCGTATGATGAGCAACCTGATTGATATGGCGGTTTTTCCCGGAACACAAGGCGGTCCGTTAGAACATGTTATTGCAGCAAAAGCAGTTGCATTTGGCGAAATATTATCTGATGAATACACCGAATACGCAAAGCAGGTAATCAAAAATGCGCAGGCGATGGCCAAGGCTTTTGTTGAGAAAGATTATCAAATTATCAGTGGCGGAACAGATAATCATTTAATGCTGATAGACCTGCGCAACAAAAATATAAGCGGCAAGAAAGCAGAACAGGTGCTTGTACAGGCTGATATAACAGCAAATAAAAACATGGTTCCGTTTGATGATAAGAGCGCTTTTGTAACATCAGGTATTCGTATTGGTGTTCCTGCTATTACAACACGTGGTATGAAAGAAGAACACATGCAGTTTGTTGTAAATGCTATTGACAATGTTTTAATAAATGCTGATGATGCCTCTTTAATCACAACAGTAAGGAATGAAGTAAATGCGTTTATGAAACAATTTCCTTTATATCCGGAGTTGGGATAAAATAATCAACATAGAAGTTTATAAAAAAATCACTCCCTTACACGAGTGATTTTTTTATTTTAAATGAATAGATAAGACTATTGACAATTAAATTGAAAGATATTTTTCTTGTGCATAATCGAGGAAACATTTTACATCTAATTCTCTTCCTGTAATCTTTTTGCACAACTCTTCGCTTTTGTACTGCTTCCCGTATTGATAAATATTATTATGCAGCCAGTTTGATAAAGAAGTTGTATTACCATTTGAAATTTCATTTTTCAAATCAGGTAATTGTTTATTGCATTCTATCCAGAATTGCGCTGCATAAAAACTTCCCAAACTATAGGTAGGAAAATAACCAAAGCTGCCATGGCTCCAGTGTACATCCTGCAAACAACCTGATCTGTCATCTGGAACATCAACGCCTAAATTCTCTTTATACAATTCATTCCATTTAGCCGGTATATCTTTCACCTGCAAACTGCCTTGTATAATTTCCTTTTCAATATGGTAGCGGATGATTACATGAAAATGATACGTTAGTTCATCTGCTTCTGTTCTTATTAATGAAGGTTCGACTTTATTGATGGACTGATAAAATCTTTCTAACGCAACTGTTTCAAATTGTTCCGGAAAATATTCTTTTAGTTTTGGATAATAATATTGCCAAAAATCATAACCGCGACCAACACAATTTTCCCATAACCTGCTTTGTGATTCATGAATACTTAGTGAAGCATATTCACCCGAAGGCAACCCATAATCTTCATCAGGCAAGCCTTGCTCGTATAATGCATGACCTGTTTCGTGAATGCAGCTCCAGGTCATGTTCTTAAAATCATTTTCATCAATTCGCGTTGTTATGCGAACATCTTTTGCGCTGAAGTTGGTAGTGAAAGGATGTTCAGAAATATCTTGTCTTCCCGCTTCCATATCAAAACCCAATTGTTTTATCAGGTACAAACTCCATTGCCATTGCTGTTCCTTTGGGAAAAACTGATGCATAAAAGAATCATCCACTTTTTGTTTCGACCGAACCTGCAGAACAAGTTCTTTCAACGGCGCTGTTATCTCATTAAACAATTTATCAAGCATCGAAACAGAAGCGCTTTTCTCAAATTCTTTTAATAAAGCATTGTAAGGATGATCTTCATACCCGAGAATATCAGCCTCCTGTTTTTTTAAAGCCACTAATTTTTCAAGCGCAGGAGCGTAGATGGAAAAAGTATTTTTTTGCCTTGCATCTATCCATGCATAATAAGCATTTGAAACAGCCTCAGACATGTTGCGCACAAACTCACCTGAAAATTTTTTCTGCTTTTCATATTCCTCTAAAACAAGCTCAACATTCTTTCGTCGCTTAAAGTCCTGTAGGTTTTTTGAAGAAAGTTCTTTCAATAAAATACCCAACTTTTCATCCGTAGCCAAAGCATGTGCAGCTTCGCTGAGTGTTGCCAATTGTCTTGCTCTTGCATTTGCACCTTTTGCCGGAAGATACGTTTCCTGGTCCCATTGCAATAC
>JAEZRL010000508.1 GCA_023440945.1 Bacteroidota bacterium | reverse complement strand
TTTGTTTCGTTATCAAAATCGAGCTTGTAACTTAAACCAGAACAACCGCCGCCCACTACAGACACACGCAGAAAGTAAGATGTATCTCCTGCGATACCTGCATCTTCCATCAGCTTTTGCACCTTGGATTTTGCTTTTTCGCTTACGTATATACTGTTATCTGTTGCTACCATAATTTTCAATTTGACAATTAGCAAATTTGACAATTAGGCTGATAAAATTTTTATCATTTACTAATTACCAAATTGTTGAATTGCTTAGTGAATTCTTTCTTCAAACACTAATTCTTCCAAACCTTGTTTTTTACGGTAATCGTTGATCGCTGCTTTAATAGCATCTTCCGCCAAAACAGAACAGTGAATTTTCACGGGTGGAAGGCTTAATTCTTCCACAATTTCCATGTTATCTATTGTTAAAGCCTGATCAACAGTTTTACCTTTTAACCATTCTGTTGCCAAAGAAGAAGAGGCAATAGCAGAGCCGCAACCAAACGTTTTAAACTTTGCATCACGGATAACGCCTGATTCTTCGTCAACTTCAATTTGTAAACGCATTACGTCTCCACATTCAGGAGCACCAACCAAGCCGGTACCAACGTTTTTTTTGCTTTTATCAAGCGTACCAACATTTTTAGGATTGCTGTAATGATCTATTACTTTGTCTGAGTATGCCATAAAATTTAATTTAAAGGTTGTTTTTAAAATTGAGTTAGTGATGTGCCCATTCTACGTTATCCATATCCATTCCTTCTTTGAACATTTCCCAAAGAGGACTCATTTCTCTTAATTTGTTCACTGTTTGAGTGATCTGATTGATGGTATAATCAATTTGCTCTTCGGTAGTGAACCTGCTTAATCCAAAACGGAGCGAACTGTGTGCCAAATCATCACCCAAACCTAAAGCTTTTAAAACATAACTTGGTTCAAGTGATGCAGAAGTACACGCAGAACCTGATGAAACGGCGATGCTTTTATTAAAGCCCATCATCAGACCTTCACCTTCTACATATTTGAAAGAAATATTGCTCACGTGTGGAAGACGATGTTCACGGCTTCCGTTCACATAAGATTCTTCCAACTGCAATAAAGCGTTTTCAAGCTTGTCCCTTAGGCTGCTAATGCGTTTTGTATCTTCCTGCATATCCAAACGGCATAATTCACAGGCTTTACCAAAACCTACAATACCAGGTACATTTAACGTACCGCTGCGCATGCCCCTTTCGTGACCACCACCATCCATTTGCGCGGTAACTTTTACACGTGGATTTTTACGACGAACATACAAAGCGCCAACACCTTTTGGTCCGTACATTTTATGACCGGAAAATGCCATCAGGTCAATACCATCTTTATTAACATCAACCGGAACTTTTCCCACAGCCTGTGTTCCATCGGTAAAGAATAAAACACCATGTTTACGGGCAATATTGCTTATTTCTTTAACGGGCTGTATAACACCTATTTCATTATTCGCATACATAATAGCGATAAGGATAGTTGTAGGTTTTATAGCAGCTTCGAGTTCTTGCAAATTGATTAAGCCTTCTGCATCAACGGGAAGATAAGTTACCTCACCGCCTAATTTTTCAACATGTTTACAAGTATCGAGAACAGCTTTGTGTTCCGTTACACAGGTAATGATGTGATTACCCTTGCTTGCATACATTTCGAACACACCTTTTATAGCAAGGTTATCGCCTTCTGTTGCACCAGAAGTAAAGATTATTTCTTTAGGATCAGCGCCTATCAGTTTTGCAACCTGCTCACGTGCATAATCAACAGCTTCTTCCGCCTCCCAGCCAAAAGGGTGGTTACGACTTGCTGCATTACCGAAATGATCAGTAAAATAAGGCAGCATTGCTTCCAGCACTCGAGGGTCTACCGGCGTGGTAGCATTGTTATCTAAATAAATTGGTAGTTTCAACATAATAAATACCTTAGTTTTTTGGTCAGCCTAATAGCACAAAAATACATCAAACTGTTGTATTTTAGTTTCAATGATTTGTTAGCAACCTGCTATTTCCTCATATCGAAACCTAATGAATGTTAAAAGTTGAACATATTGGCATTGCTGTTAAAGATTTATCTGCTTCTATTCCTGTTTTTGAAAAGCTTCTTAACACAAATTGTTATAAAACAGAAAAGGTAGAATCAGAAAAAGTAAATACGGCTTTTTTAAAACAGGGTGAAACAAAAATTGAATTGCTGCAGGCTACGGATGCCACAAGTGTTATCGCAGGATATATTGATAAAAAAGGCGAAGGCATGCATCATATTGCATTTGAAGTAGAAAATATTGAAGAAGAAATGCAAAGACTAAAAGCAGAGGGTTTTCAAGTATTAAATGATAAGCCAAAACGCGGCGCTGATAATAAACTGGTATGCTTTCTTCATCCCAAAACAACGAATAATATTCTGATAGAGATTTGCCAGGAAATAAAATCCTCATCTTCCTCTTAACAATCCTTTATTGAACGGATTGTTAAGTATCTAAAACTGATTAATCTTACTGCACTTTTTTGTGTCTTTCTTACGTATTTAGAATAAAAGAGGAGAAAGAATATGAAAAAGTTACTTCTGATAAGCATACCTGTTCTTGCATTATTATTTGCAGGATGCAGCACCTCCAAAATAACTGATAGCTGGGCAACGAAGCAACAACTGAGATCATCTGAAAACAAGATACTTGTTCTCGGGTTATTCAGCGAAAAAAATCGTGATGCTAAAAGAGCAATGGAAAACGAGCTTGCAAGCGATTTAAGAAAATTTGGTTACAACGCTGTTACCGCTACAGAAACATTTGGTCCGGTTGCCTTCCGTGATATGAACGAACAGCAAGCTTTACAAAAATTACGTGATAATGGTATTGAAAATGTAGTTACCATTAACCTGCTTAACAAAGACCAGCAAAAGAAATATGTTCCGGGTACTGCCTATCCGCCTTATTCGCCTTTTTATGGGTTTAACAGGTTTTGGGGCTACTACTCCTATTACCAGCCATTCGCTTATAACCGTGGCTATTATAAGAACAGTACCAATTATTACTTTGAGACAAACCTGTATAACGTTAACAGCAACGAATTAATATATTCTGCGCAAACAAAATCATTTGATCCATCATCCATGCGTACACTGGCAAACGATTATGCCAGGAATGTAGTTAGGGATATGAAAAAGAAGAATGTTTTAGGTTAGGTTAATGAGTGGTGATTTAAAAGCTGCTAATTCTTTAGCGGCTTTTTTGTTTTAACAATACTCTGATCTTTCTGATAATCTATTTATGACGCCAAATAACAAATATTAGAAGCTGCGTAGAATTCATCTGTTGGATTTTGTAAAGAAATCTTCTTTGAGCTTATTACGAAAAAGCTTTGATTTCTTTGTTTTAAAAACAAATACAAAACCACAAAGAGCAAGAAAACTGTATTTATCTTGCAGTATAATGATCACAGATGATACACATTTCATGCGCCATGCTTTACGCCAAGCAGAGCAGGCTTTTGATGAAGACGAAGTACCTGTTGGTGCGGTAGTGGTCATGCAAAACAAGATAGTTGCAAGGGCGCATAACCAGGTAGAATTATTGAACGATCCTACTGCTCATGCCGAAGTTCTTGCCATCACTGCTGCCTGTAATTTTTTAGGTGCAAAATATCTGCAGGATGCAACGTTGTATGTTACAATCGAACCCTGTTTAATGTGTTGTGGCGCTTTATACTGGAGCAAGATAGGTCGCATTGTTTATGGAGCAAGTGACGAAAAAAATGGTTACCAGCATATCACACAAAACAACTGGCCCTTTCATCCAAAAACGCTGTTAACCAAAGGGGTGCTGGAAGATGAATGCGCTGCTTTGATAAAGTCTTTTTTTAAAGCAAAAAGATGAGCCGATATAATGACTGTTCTTGCTTAGACTTAAAAAAACAAAAGTTGCCTTTATAGCGGGCAACTTTCATATAAACTTTTGGGTGAAGTGCATCAAGCTACTTCTATTAACCTCGGTTGTTTTTGTTTTGCATGTTCCTGTTTTGGTATATGCAACTTTAAAACACCCTCTTCATAGTTGGCTTTAATATTATCAATATCCACAATATCCTTCTGTAGCTCAAAGGTTCTGTAAAAAGACTGGTAGCTGAATTCTTTCAGGTAATACCTTTGGTCTTCCCTGTTATTATTCTCAGTAGTTTTTTGAGAGCTGATGATAAGGGTGTTACCATCAAGCTGCACTTTAAAATCCTTCTTGCTCATTCCAGGAGCTGCAACTTCAACCTCGTAACTATCCGTGGTTTCCTTAATGTTTACCGCGGGAATTGTAGTGTTGGTCTCAGAGTAATTGGAAAGATTCCAATTGAAGAAATCGCGGTTAACAAAATCATCAAATAACATTGGCAGACGATTCAACAAGCTGCCATTTCTTTTCACGAGTGTCATAAATGCCTCCTTTTTTTATAGTTAACATTTATTAATTTCTTCACTAAAGATCAAGCAGTGTACCACCTCTGCAATTGCAATAACACAGCTGAAAAAGTTTCATAAGCCTGAAACAATTTCAGTTTTTTAAGTCTTTTTTTCAGCGGAATGAACCTTATAATATATTTTCACTTATCAGGTTCGGTTGGAAGATTATGCTCCACTAACAATAGAAAAACTTTTTGAAGAAGGAAAACCAATTGAATAATTGTGTGCTAACAGGTCTTGAGGCGTTACCTAAATTTTTTAATGGTTCTTAGTGTAATCGAGTAACGCGTTTTCTCTACCGCCTTTGTACTGTGCTCCCATTCACTTCTTGCTTCATCTTTTATTACATACAATGATCGGGGTGCTATTTTTAAAGACCGTATAAATTTTCTTCCGTGCTCCTTTTTATCGTAAGGACGCAACCTGAAATCACATTCGGATAATAATGAAATACCAGCGATCAGTTCAAAAGGTGGAGCATCCCTGTGCCAGTTTATAACAGAACCAACGGGGTATTCTGTTATCAGTAATTCTGTAAAATCGCTTTTATTAATATTTAAATGATGAGCAGTTCTTTGAAAAAGCCAATCAAACTCCTTTGGTATTTCCTTTCCTTTTGATAAAGTTCTTTTTTCAAAACTCCAGTCATAACCAAAGCTGGCAACTCTTCGTTTTCCTTCATACCCATGAAACTGAAAAGTATGTAATTCAAATTGGGAGATAAGTTTCAATAAATCCGCTTCTTCTTCTACAGAAATAAAACCAGGTAGATAAGAAAAACTTTTTGGTAAATCAGCATCTAATGAAAATAAAGTTTGCACATGCAGTTTAAACATAAATTATACCATGAGAATCCTTTCATACACTTCTTAGCCTGCAAAATGAAGCAGGCATTTCAAAAACTGTAAATCGAAAATGATGCTAAAAAAGTAATTCTGTTGACTGAAACCAGGAAAAGATTTCTTACCCGTAAGTCAGGGGCTTTTGAGCCAAACAAGAATCAGGCTTCCCTTTGCTGGTCACGCAATTTCTTTATCTCGTCATGAGAACTCTTTAATATCCTTTGTTGCTGTGATATCATCTCTCTGAGATAGGTTGGCAAGTCCTCAGATTTCAAAGCGGAGATATAAGCTTTCTGTGCTGCATCTTCACCAAATTCGCAATTGGCCAAAATAGTCTGCCTGTCTTTACCGGTAAAGATCGCTTTTACATCCATCCAGGCCCTGTATATTTTCCCGCTATTTGTACTGCCTGTAGCCATATCACTTCCAAGCACCTGAACTTCTTTTCCTAACTGCATCTTTATTTGACGGCTCTCGTCAATAAAACCTAAAAACAACACTCTTAAATCTTCGTCGCCATCTTTCAATTCCTTCAAACCCCGTTCATAACCATCAATACGATCATTGTTTATTTCAATCAAATCGTTTAGAATTTCAACTGCTTCAGAAGATGTACTCATATACTTTTTTCCTTCAATAGAATAAATTCTGTGCCAGAACGTCTTTAGCATAAAATATTGCATCATATAAACAAGGGAACAGCAGGGTTATTTCTTCTTTATCCCGGATGGCAATGGCTGAGGATCAGTAGTTGGACCATGAACTATAACTCGTCCATCTTTTAAAATTTCCATCCGGTCAACAAATACTACTCTCTCATTTCCTGTGGCCGTCGTTCTTGCATGATAAACACAAAACATTTCTTTGCCATCAGGTGAGTAAGTAATACTGTTATGGCCTGTGCCCGTTACTATCCCGCCTTTGTCAACATTTTTTTCAAGTACCGGGTTATCTTCAGACTTTACAAAAGGCCCCAAGGGACTTTTTGAAGTGGCATAACCAACAGCATAATTTTTACCACCGAAATAATTGGCAGAATACATAATGTAATAAGTATCTCCTTTTTTAAATGTGACGGAACCCTCCGTCCAACGGCGGTTCACTTCTTTTGTTGTTACTGAACGGCTTTCCCATTCAGCTTGTTTATCAGTCATGCTTACGGGAGGCCGTAATAACAATACCGGCTCACCAGTCACGCCACTGAAATCTTGTTTCAGCTCTATTCCGTATACCCAACTTTCCTCAATCTCCTTAAACCATCCTTTGCTCCTTGCCCATTCTGCTATTTCACTCTCTACAGGATGTTTGTAAGCAGCGCGGGAGTAATACAGGTAGCACTTTCCATCCTTATCAAAAAACACATTCGCATCAATAACAGGATAACCCGGATCAAAAACGGGTTTATTTGTCAGGTCGATGAACGGTCCTGTAGGTTTTTCAGCTACCGCTACGCCAATGCGAAAGTTTTCATACTCCTTGTTCGGGTTAACTTTCCATTGGGCACTATAAAACATGTAAAATTTTCCATCCACCTCATACACTTCAGGCGCCCAGTATGCGCCATCCCATCCTGCCGTACTATCGCTCCATCCATTTGGATTGTTTGCAAACCATACTTGTCCTTCACTTTTCCAATGAACAAGGTCTGTGGAAGAATAAGCTGCAAATCCATGATTCGCGCCACCTGTTCCATACATATAATATTTATCCCCCTTTACATACAACACGTAAGGGTCTCCAAGCGCAACAGGAAGCGGGTTCGTATAGGTGTGGGAAGCAGATGATTTTGGCGGCTGAGCTAATAAACTCCCCTCATTTACGAGGATCATAAATATCAATAAAAAAAGTATAATCTTTTTCATATTTTACTAAGCTTGACTGTTATACTTACGTTCTTTTTTCCCTGTCTTTAACAGGCGCAATTTTACAAAGTTTGCGCAAGAGGAAGCCGCAAATTATGAATTATAGAATGAGTTAAGGTAAGGCTGAAGTGAAAAAAATATTGATGCAAAGAGCAAAGAAGCGATGAGCAGATAAAATAAGTAAACCTAACTATAAGATAACAGGATGGAGAGGCTGTCAGTGAAATTAGTAAGAAGACTTACCTGCTCTGACGAGCCATGTTCTAATGAATATCATACTTCCCCGTGAGTACTTTTAGCACATTTACTTGGCTAAGATAAGATGTGCCATGGTCTTTTTTTTCTACGAGGGATTTGAGCGCTTCTTGTTCCATTTCTTTAATCCTTGCTTTTTCCTTCTTTTCCTGGTGATGCCGGATGAGATCACGACTTACGAAGGTGCGCCAAATCAGCACGTCCTGTTCTTTTTCCTTGCCCGGGATGAAGCCGGCCTGTCCAAGTAGCAGGCCATCTTTCGCAAAGCCGATGAAATAGATGCCCGGCTTCTTTATGATAGAATCGCCACAACAATAACGGTTGTGCATAAAATAATGCTTGATGATATCTACCGGTTTATCCAGCCCCAATTTCATCCGCATGTTGTACCGTGTGAAGACATGTCCTTTATATATCTGCAAAGCGCCTTTTCCCCTCCATTGCAAAACCTTGAGGCCCTCATCGTCCCAGTAGTAAGTGACAGCCTCGTAGTTAAGGTGGCTGCGATCAGTGTAAATTTCTGCTGAAGGGGACTTACCGATGACGATGATCCAGTTGTTCTTTCTTGCCGTTTTAACGGAATAAACTTTTGTGTAAGCTCTTTCCCTGCTTATCTTGTATTTTTTTCTTTCTCTTTCATACTCCTCACCCAGGCGCATAATAGTTGTATCAGCAAGTTTTTGGTAATCTCTTTTTACTTCGAGGGCTACCTCTTCGGCATCCATGGTAGATATTAGCATACGAACGGGGTTTAAATGCATCGTCTTTTGAGATAAACGATGCGGGTAAATGGTTTTTGGATATTGAACTGAAGGTTAAATTAGAAAAGTAACGGTTATCAAACGAATAAAATTTGATTAAATAATTGAAAGAGAATTAAAAGTTGGCTATGGGTTATGATCAGTGCCTCATGTCCCCCTGTTATGCAAAAGAATGATTACACTAAAACAAAGCGATTCAAAGCCAGCAAGTTATTAAAGGCGTTACCAAGTGTATTATTGAAATAACAGTAAACATATTTTCCTTCACTTATCCATTGCCTGATACGTTGAGCATAAGCCCTTAAAAACTTGTCTTCATAGCTTCCGCGATAACCCTTTTCTGTACCATGAAACCGCAGGTATATTACATCTGTCAGGGGTTCGGTTAGAGGCGTAGCGGAAGCGGGCAGATCGTGCAGTACGAGGTTGTTACTATATTCCCGGAGTAGTTTATACGTTCGATCATTATACCACCCTTTGTTACGGAATTCCACAACAACTTTCCATTCCCGGTGTGTATTCGCTGCATCTATTATTTTGAAAAGATTTTCTAGCTGTTTAATCTTCGCAGATTTTAATGAAGGTGGAAGCTGCACCAGTATGCATCCTTTTTTCCTGTCAACATTATTTACTGTTTGCATAAAAAGTGCAACATCTTCAGCATCAAAATCAAGGTCTTTTGCATGACTTATGCTTTTCGATAGTTTGAACGTAAACCCAAAATCTTTTGGTACTGTTTCACACCATTTAATAACAGTGGATCCTTTCGGCAGTTTATAGAAAGAGCTGTTGATCTCAATACTGTTGAACAGAGAAGCATAGTAAGTTAACCGGCTATTTTCTTTAAAATCATCAGGATAGAGCTCCCGTGAAAAAGGAATGACTATACCGCTGGTACCCGCATAAAATCTGGTATCGATGGAGCTTTGCACAGCCAAGTCTTATCTAATCTTGTGCCTTTATTTATGTTCTTAATGCAAAACCCTGTTTCATCGCCTATGTTAGCTAGCCTCGCTACCTAATTCATAACGGATAATGGACGAATGCTTCATCATTCTTAATTTTAGGGCAGACGCAAACATTAGCACCTCTCCAAAACTCAAATTAAATTGACAAACCGCGAAACACCTTCTTATAGGCGATCACAACATCGGGT
>JAEZRL010000502.1 GCA_023440945.1 Bacteroidota bacterium | reverse complement strand
CCCTACTGATGAGTTGTTGGCGAAGAACACCAATGGTGAAAGTATATGCAAATCAAGAGATTTGCAAACACATCGACGTAGTCAGGGAGACTACGCCGAACATGAGATCGTTGTTTTTCGTCTGTTACATTTTGCATTTCTACTTTGAGTCAAACTCCACCATCCATTCAATACCGTATTTGTCTCTAAACATAGCAAAATAAGAACCCCATGGACTGTCGTCAATAGGCATTTCAACCGTTCCGCCTGCTGAAAGTCCATTAAATAGTTTATCTGCTTCTTCACGGCTTTCCGCAGCAACAAATATTTTAGACCTGTTTTCATTTTCATTCACCCGGCCCATAAATTCCGGAACATCATTAGCCATTAAAATGCTGTTGCCGATGGGCAAAGCAATATGCATTATTTTATTTGCTTCACTTTCTGCTAACGGATGTTCAGTGTTTCCTAAATCTTTGAAGCGGATAATTTTTGTGAACGCTCCGCCAAATACTGATTTGTAAAAATTGAACGCTTCTTCGGCATTTCCGTTGAAGTTGATGTGTGGATTGATTTGTGCCATAATTTCTGATTTCTAAATTGTTTGATTTTCTTGTTTGTTATTCCAATTCTTCGCAGTTGAATCGCTGAATATTCAGTAAACCCGTTATTTTCAAAACGATGTTTTCTTCGCTGTCGATACGTAATATCTTGTCGCAGTCATCAAGGTAAAATTCCATTTAGCGTTTCGCAATATTCTATCAATATGCGGTTTCAGTTTCTTTGCCTGCATTTTTGTTTTAACCAGTGTTTTAAAAACGTAAATCATTTTTTTGATAAAGTTGCCAGCAGATTTTCCAGGTTGCTTAACGACATCTTCATTCCCTGGGTGAAGCCATCCAGTATTCTTTCCATCCTTTCAAGAGATTCATTGTAAATAGTGATGTTCACTGTTGTGGTTCCGTCTTCTTCGCTGAAAGTGTGGTCCCAATCAGAGCCGGGCAATTCAGGATTTTCATTCTCATCTGCAAAAGCGTTATACATTTTAAAATTGGTCATTGGATCAATGGAAGTGTATTCCTGTATTGCCCAACGCTCCGTTCCATCAGGACTAATCATGGCGTAAAATCTTTTGCCACCTACTTTAAAATCCTGGTATTTTGTTTTCGCGGTGAAAGGCTTTGGTGCAATCCATTGGTCAATCAATTCTGCTTTTGTAAAAGCATCCCAGACCAGTGAGAGCTGGGCTGCAAATTCTCTTTTTATAAAGACCTTTTTTGCTGCTTTGTCAACGGTAAAATCAAATAGCAGGTTCGTTGTCATTTTTTTGCTTTTAAATCTTGTAATAATACTTGCAGTTCATTTAAGGTCATCGTAAATCCTTCTTTGAATCCCATTTGAATAATTTGTTCCAAAGCGTCAAGTGTTTTATGCTTTATAGTGATTCTTACTGTTGTTGTCTCATCCTGTTCACTAAAATTCAGGTCCCATTCTGAACTTGGAAACGCTGGATTGATTACTTCGTCTTTGTCTGTAAATGCATCAACGAATTTGAAATTGGTTGTTGGATTTATGGAGGTAAAATCCTGGATGCTCCAATGTTCTTGCCCTTCGGGACTAACCATTGCATAAAATCTTCGTCCGCCTTCTTTAAAGTTCATTGACTTTGTTTTTGATGCCCAGGGTTTCGGTGCCCACCATTGGTCAAGCAATTCTGGTTTGGTAAAAGCATCCCATACCAGTGGAAGTTCAGCATCAAACTCTTTGGTAACGTTTACCTGTTTTACTGTTTTGTCGACAGTAAAATCAAAAAGTAAGGTGTTCATTTTTTCTCTTTTTTAATTGTTGATAATATATTGTCAAGTTGATTGAAACGGGTTTCCCACATTTTCCTGTATTGGCTAAGCCAATTATCAATCTCTTTCATTTTTTCAATTTGAAGGGAGTAATAAATTTCTCTTCCTTTTTGTTCTCCCTTTACCAGTTCGCATTCTGTTAATATGCGCAGGTGTTTTGAAACAGCTTGTCTTGTAAAATGAAAATTTTCGGCAATCGCGTTTGGTGTCATTGCCTGCAATGCAATCAGGGCTATAATTGCCCGCCTGGTAGGGTCAGCGATCGCCTGGAAAATATCTCTTCTCATTTGTTTATCATTTATGAAACTAATCGGTTGCTAATATATGCGCAACTTTTCGGTTTCGCAAGTTTTTCGTAGATTTTTTTTCAGAAAGCCAAAATTCAGATTGGAGTTGTGGGTCTGGAAACCTACTAAGTATACCGTCTGGCCTGTCAATCTATGTTATTGCAAGCTGTTACTGATCCTGAACCTCTTACGGTTATACAATTTCAATTGTTACGATAATCCGATATACGGCTTATGTTCTCATTTCCTGGTAGAAGGCAAAGAAAAACGTATCTCATGCAACGCTCGTAGCTTAGTGAAGACCCCGCGGAGACGGAAGCAGAGTTGGGAAGAAAAAACAACGTCGCCTGTTTTTCCTAACTACTTTATAACAGCTAATAACATAAAGCCTTTGAATAACAACTCTTCTAAAGTATTACCCAAACTATAAGAAATTGCATAGCTGAACGAACAACGTCGTGCCCACTTGCAGTTGCCTTTCTACAAAGTTGCGCCGGTATTCGTGCTCTTGTCTCTTTGCTCGTTCTTATTGTAAGCTATTAAAGCTTCGCCCATAAGGGTGATTCCCGCAATCAATAAAGCGAGCATTATAGCAAACGCATTCAGTATCTTGCCCCTGGCGCAATCTCTTTCGTTTTCATTCCAAATCTGGGAGACATCATAATTAAAATCCGCAAAAAGCATGGCCGGCGTTAAGGTGCGTTTCCGGGAGGAGTAGTAGTCTATTTCGGCCTGTGCTTCCGGGGTATAAAGGCAGCCACCCACAATTATAGAGTCTTTGGCGTTAAGAGATTTCCCTTCCAGAGGGAAAGAAAATTTACCATACACATTATTGACGTCGGTAAAACGCACATAGAAAAAAATAAATGCGGCCCAGAAGACCAGTGAAATGACGGCAGTGTATAATATCAACTTGTTTTTGGCCAGTTTCTCCCGAAAGAAAAATTCCACGAGCAAGGAAATAATAAGACTTGGCAATAAGGAAACAGCAATTGCGATAGTTATTGCATCATGCCTTATTTCGTCTGCTTTTATAAGTGCAGAAAGGCTCACCCAGTCGCCTGCAATTATCAAAACAAAAAGTAGGATTCGGTTCTTCAGGAAATCAATCATTTCGCCCATTTTCAACTTTAAAACAAAGCATTATCAGCTTACGGGCATCGACTACTTTATTGTCTCGGAGGTTAATATCAGTCCGAATATACAATTGATGGTTATTTATATCCTCCAGCACGAAACAATAATTGCCTTTTGCAAGTATCACCGGCAAAGTAGAAGCAAGCACTGACGGGTGATACTTAAAAAAACTTAACGTGTCGCAGCCGGGTATAAGGCTGTATTTTAATCCATTTGGTCCATAGTACACATTAAAAGCCTGTGGTTTCGGTTGCTGATCCCAGTTTCCGGCAGCGTCCCGTGTGTAAACATAAACATCTGCATTGGGCAGGTCCGCATCATCAGGCATCTCGTAAGTGTTTTTATTTTCCAGTGTATAGGATGCGGTAAAAAATGAATACTTTTTTTCGTCCAGCTTAGCGCTGCCTCCGGGGCTACGTGGTTGCACCATCCTGGAGCTATTCACATGATAAGCTGTAAAATCTTCCAGGAGTTCATTGATTGCTAAGCGGGTATTCGCAGGATCGCTTCGGGTTATCAGCACATTCATCGAACGATTGATATCGATTAAGGAATTAAGAAAAAAATCCATCTGCAAAGCCGGAATGTTTTCTGCGTTTAAGTTGATGTCCGGCAAAACCTTATCTCTTGAATTAAGGAGTACGTTTTTAAAATCAGGTGGCGCAATTTCTTCTGACAACCCTATTACTGCAGCTACCTTTTTATAAAACGATTGTGACTGTGTATGAAAAGCCTCGATCTGCCTAACATTCTGCCGCATCAGGTTATAATTCGCAGCATCAATTTTCACCGGGGCAATTTGAAGAAGTTTCAAATCTGTTCTTCCGTTTTGAATATCATCATAATTGCTGCTCTTATTATAAGCATCGATCAAATCAATGGCATCCGCATTAGGATAAATATTGTTCTCAATGAAATAGTTGGAATATAATGCATAAAGCTGTATCCTGGCAGGATCTTTTTTCTGCATAAGAATTTTATTAGAAATTGTGTTTATACGAAGCTGCTTCACTTGATCTGTACTCTGCGGCTTCGATGCCTGGGAAGCAACACCTGCCAGCAAAAGGATAATTAATTGCTTCATAAAACATTATTTAAAAAGTAAAGATTTTGTAAGTAATACCAGCACTATATTAATAAAAAAGAAAATGAATTACAAGCGTGCTGTGACAGAAAGAGGAGGCTCCGCGTAAGGGCGGTTTCTATATCCTGTTAAATGAGCAGTATGGTGAAGAAGAACCTTGGTGTCATCCAACGCTCGTAATCTTTCCCTTGGCTTTTTCACAGAGGCTTTAAAAGGAGACTTTTGAAGAAGGAAGAATTTTTATCTAAGGTGCTTTTATGCTGGTTTTTAACATGGGACGAAATTACTTTAATTTATCTTCGTTATGCAAGGACATGACAAAATGGAATTTACAAAATAGCTGGAAGGCTTTATTGATCCGGTAGATGTAATGAAAGCAACAATGTATATTAATATCTCGTAACGGATGATTATTCCCCCCGAAGCTTATAAGCGGCTTTTTGATGAAAGCCCGGCTCCAACGTATATCTACGATCATGAAACTTTTCAATTTATTGCGGTTAACAATGCGGCCTTAAAACAGTACGGCTACACAAGGCAGGAATTCCTTTCCATAGATGCTACCCGGATCAGGCCCATAAATGATGTAGTCACATTTAAAGCCGCCAATTTTGTTGTGCCCGACAGCTATTTTGATTTTGGATATTGGCGACATCAGAGAAAAAATCTTGAGACTTTTTATGTACAGATCTATGCCCAGACAACAGAGTTTGAAGGCAGGAAAGTAACAATAGTAACGGCCATTGACGTGGATCAAAAGGTGAAGGTAGAAAAAACGCTTTCCGAAAAGAATGCGGAGATCGCGGATATTCTCGAAAGCATCACCGATGGCTTTTATGCGCTCAACAATAAGTGGGAGATTACCTATTTCAATAAAACGGCAGAGCGGGTACTCTGCTGCAAAAGAGAAGATGTGCTCGGTAAAAATATTTGGGACTATTTTCCTTGCTCGACGGAAGGAAGGTTTTACGAGGAATACCAGCGAGCGATGACCGAGAGGGTGAGTATTCAGTTTGAAGAATGTTACGCCCCATTAGGCGTATGGGGCGCAATTAGTGTTTACCCTACTCCGGATGGTATTGCAGTTTATTTTGTAGATATTACGGAACAGAAAAAAATACAGGAAAAAATATATAATGACGAGCAGAACTTAAGAGCCATCATTGATAATACGAAGGACGTCATCTGGTCTATCAACCGGGACTACCAGTTTATTTCTGCTAATACGGCTTTCTGGAAAAGAATGAAGGAGAAGTTTGGCACACAGGAAGACGCATTCACTACCAGTAAGTTTGATAAAGAGATGTTCAAAGAGTGGGCAGAGTATTATGAAAGAGCCTTTGCAGGGGAGTCTTTCAGGATTGTACGTATAAATGAAATTGCAGGAAAAACGAGCTATGAAGAAATAAGCTTTAATCCCATACGAAATAAACAACAGGAGGTAATCGGGATCAGTTGCTTTGCCCGGGACATTACCGAACAATACCTGTATTTACAGAAGATCGAAAAACAGAATGAGCAGCTCAAAAAGATTGCATGGGTGCAGTCCCATGAACTCAGGCTACCCGTTGCCAATATCCTGGGTTTGTCATCTTTACTTGACTTGGAAAGGTGCGGCGACCCTTCGAACAGAGAGGTACTGGAATTAATGATTAACAGTACCGGGCAACTCGATCAGATCATAAGGAAAATTATCAATTATACAAATGAACAAACGGAATAGTTTAATGTAGATTTTGTGGAATTAAACCCATCTGTACAGGCCGGTCTGTTCTCTGTGCCATTACAAATTATTTTTTGTTTTCAAAATTATCTTGCAAAAAAGCCGCAAATAATTCCTCCCACTAAACCCAGGCCCAGTATCGGCGCATACTTTCCGGTAACAATGGCATCAGGTAAACTCAGGACAAATCCAACGATACCTCCCTTCAGCCAATTCGGAATAGGGAGTTCCAGGTTGAAGTTGATAAAACCGATCGCAAACCTGCTGATGAAAGATGCTGCCATTGCTCTTGTTTTGTTTTCAAACTGCATAAAGAACATGGGAATAATGGAAGCTGTTCCGAAGATTATTCCTGCAATAAGCCCTTTGACGATATTGTTCATTTTTATTTTTTTAGTTGGTAGGCTTCTTCTAACCAGCTTAATAGTTCTTTGTCAATATCTTTTGGATGTGTCAACCTGATTGTATGATGAAAACGGCTTGCAGAAGCTTGGTCCACTTTTTTTACTCTGTCGCTTGTCAATTTATAGTTTAAGTGCACTTCAAGGTTGATGTAGTCTTTCCTTGTATAAATGCCTGCAAACCCAAAACGATTTCCCAAATGAATGCTTGTTTTCTTTGGCTCTATTTTTATACGACCGAATTTTTGCAGCTCTTTAATAAGCTTGTAATAGATCTCGGAAACAACTGCGTCTTTGTTTTCCAGATGATCAATTTCTGTATAGTTCATTGTATACCAAATTAAATTAAACACCCCCGGATGGCACAACTTTACCAACTTACCGCAATGCATAAGAAGCCTGTTGGTACATAAGACACGCCTCCTGGTGTATAATATTTCGTTTAAAACATCCGGAAAGTGTCCTGGTAAAAATTGTAAATGTTTTTGATAAATGCAAGTAGTGCGAATAAGAAGTGTCTGTCTTTCAGATTTTGTATCCCCCTCTCCTTAATGTTGCGAAGACCACTAAGGAGGCTAACAAAAGCCGGACCCTGTCTGCAATTCAATAAACCTTTGCTAAATGGTGAAATGTTTCCTGCACAACAATGCTGTTCATGCAGGTTCAGTTAAGAAGCCCGAAGACTATTTGTGAAGCCCTGCAAAAGATTATTAGGGTAGCAAAGGTTTGCTTCCGATTAAACATTTAACCGGCGCTTATACTTTGAAGCAATAAATACCGGGCTAAGTCGGGCTGCTTTCACTAAAGGGTTTATGCTTAAATGCCCGAGTTTCATAATATTTGTTAAATTACGTTCTCTTTTACTTTATTGTTTAACCCAATCCTTTAATATGAAACGTTTAATTGTCTTTTTTACCATTCTTATGTTTGCTTTCGCTACAGATGCTTCTGTTAAAATGACAACCTGCACAGGTTCTAAAAATTGTAGTGCTTGCAAGAATTGCAAATACTGTAAGCACTGTGCTAAAAACGGTGGAAACTGCGGTGTTTGTAAGAAATGATGGTCAAAGCAGAAACTGCGGGTTTAGGAGTTTTAAAAGGCTTCTTATTTAATCACACTTTAAGTTCAAGTGGTGAGCAAACAATAGTGATAGCTACGCTACTTGGACTAAAATTTATCGCAAATTATTTCAATGAAGTTTTCGGTATCAAAACGTTTTTCTCGACCCAGCCTTTGGTTCAAAGGCGCCGTCCTTCTCTTCTTTATCTTTCTGTTTGCTTCATGTAAGACCATTGCTACGTATCAGGAAACCACTTTTGTTCAAACCTCGGAATTAAAAGCAAGAACCCTTGTTTTGATGGATCATGCAACAGAAGATTATGCTGATTTTTCCGAACAGGTAGACAATGTATTGATTGCGGCCGAAAAACTATATGCGATGCAAAAAGCAAGAGAGAAAAACACAATCACCATACAACAGTGGAAAGTGTTGATGGAACAAAAAGTTCCGGCAACCAATCAAACACTGCTTCCCGGCTTTTTCAGGATGTGGAAGAATAAAAAAGTATTGAGTCAATATTTCGTAGAGCAGGCACATGAACAAATCGCAGACACTTTCGACGAGATATTGAAATTGGAAAGCAGGAAACTAAAATATTAAACTTTAAACAGTATTACAGTGGATGGTTTCGAAGCTCTTTTTGAAGACCTGAAAGGTCAGGTTGTACAACTTGCTCAACAAAAAGTAAAGGACTGCGCTGCTGATGCTTCTGCTGAAGCAAATGCTTTTCTCGAAAGGAGTAAAGATAAATTGAAAGAATGGACCCTTGCCTTTGCAGAAAACAAAATAGATAAAGAAGAATATGAATGGTTGATGAACAGCCAAAAAGGACTTGGCGAAATGAAGGTACTTACGCAGGCGGGGTTAGCGCAAATTAAAATAGATGAATTTACACAAGGTGTAAAGGCTATCGCATTGAACACGTTACTTGGCTTTGTAAACAAATTGAAATAGCAGGTAAAAATCACTTTTAAATAAGGCAAGCAATTAATAATTGATGCAGGTGAATGTTATGAGGTACACTCCATCTTTTTTAGCACTGAATTTCTTCTGCGAATGTCTCCTGATAAAGACATAAGCGTAACCTGCAGAAAATCGGCGAAAGTATTTGCATACTCAGATTGTTCAATAGATCACCCCATACACAAGCGTATGGCCCAGTTTATTGGCAAGAAAACTTATTCCAATTCTTTCCAGGCATCTCCAGCGCCTTTGCTTTTTGGTAAGTCCTTTTA
>JAEZRL010000489.1 GCA_023440945.1 Bacteroidota bacterium | reverse complement strand
TCTTATAGCTTCGTCAAATTTTTCAATTGAACCACATAAACTAATGCGGATGTAATTATCTCCTGCACTTCCAAAAATTCCGCCGGGCGTTATAAACACATGCGCATTGTATAACACCTCATCACATAATTCGTAGCAATTTTTATAATCAGAAGGAATTTTGGCCCACATAAACATGCCCGCTTGGTCTTTTGAATAAGAACATCCAAGAACATCTAATAATTGATATACTTTTTCACGTCTTTCACGGTACACTTTATTTACGCTTTCATACCAATCTTTATCTAAACTTAAGGCTTTAGCGGCGGCCATCTGAACGGGCAAGAACATGCCACTATCCATGTTGCTTTTGAAGCGAAGCACTTCATCAATCCGTTGTTTCGAAGCTGCTAAAACGCCTACTCTCCATCCGGCCATGTTTTGCGATTTGCTTAAAGAGTTTAATTCCAGTGCAACATCTTTTGCGCCTTCTACACTCAACAAACTAAGGGGTTCATCATTCAAAATAAAGCTGTAAGGGTTGTCGTGGCAAAGAAGAATGTTGTGCTTTTTTGCGAATGCAACAAGTTGTTCGAACAACTTTTTTGTTGGTAATTGCCCGGTTGGCATCTGTGGATAATTTACCCACATGAGTTTCGTTTTTGAAAGATCTCTTTTTTCTAGCTCAGTAAAATCAGGATAATAATTATTCTCTTCTTTTAGTTCGTAATCCACGCAAACACCACCTGCAAGTTTTACAGCACTTCTGTATGTTGGATAACCAGGATTCGGCACCAATACTTCATCGCCATCGTTCAGGTAAGTCATGCAAATGTGCATGATACCTTCTTTGCTTCCGATCAGGGGTAATACTTCTGTATCAGGGTTCAAGTCAACATGATACCATTTCTTATACCATTCAGCAAAAGCATTGCGTAAAGCCAGTGCACCTTTATAACTTTGATAAGCATGAACGTTTGACTTTGCACTTTCATCCTGTAATACTTTTATCACATCAGGATGTGGTGGCAGATCAGGACTGCCAATACCCAGATTAATGATATTCTTTCCCTGTTTATTCAATTCATCAATCTCTCTTAATTTTTGAGAGAAATAATATTCGCCAATGCCTTCGAGTCGTTTTGAAACCCCTATGTCCCCTGAAGGGGAGTTTTGAAAAGATGCACTATTATTATTTTGTTTACTCATATCTTATTTTTTCCTCTCCCTGCAGGGAGAGGTTAGGTGAGGGTTCACACTGTCTTTCCTTTTTTATAAACACCATAAACCTTTACTTCTTCCGTTAACGGTTTGATGTCTTCTATTACTTTGTTAAACTGCTCGAGTGATTCGAATTCCATATCAGCATGAAAACTGTATTTCCAGTCGCTTCCGGGTATAGGGAAACTTTGCAGTTTGCTTAGATTAATCTCGTCTTCTGCAATTTTTGAAAGCACTTTTGCCAGACTTCCTTTTGAATGATCCGTATGAAAGTTTACAGAAGCTTTGTTTGCATCTTCAATTATTCTGTTTGAACTAACAGGTTCGAGAATCAAGAATCTTGTATAATTATTCCGCATGGTATGTATGTTGGGAGCTATGTTATCAAGATCAAATAATTCTGCTGCGAGCTTGCTTGCAATTGCTGCAATATGTTTGCTTTTATGCTGATGTATAAGCCTTGCACTCAGCGCTGTATCTTCTGTTTCTACCAGTTTCCAGTTGTACTTGTCAAGAAAAGCAAAACATTGCTGGATAGCCATCGGGTGGGAGTGAACTTCACGAATGTCTTCCAGCGTCACACCCCTGTTTACTAAAAGGTTTTGTTTTATCTGTAAATAAATTTCTCCAATTATTTGTAATGAACTTTTTTGAAGCAGGTTATAGTTTGGAAGAATGCTTCCTGCAATTGAATTTTCAATTGCCATTACACCCCCGGTGCTTTCTTTTTTATTCGAAGCAATCTTTACAACTTCCCTGAAGGTTGCACAAGGGATAACTTCTACTTGTTTGCCAAAAAATTGCTGTGCTGCTTCTTGGTGAAAGCTGCCTTCGAAACCCTGGATGGATACTTTACATTTCCTAAGACTGTGAGATGGGTCGTTTTCTTCCGTTTGTTTTTTTGTTGCTGTGCTCATATAATTTATCAGAACCGTTCATGCTTTAAACACAAATCCCGGTCTTCAGAGACCGGGATTTGTATATTTTAATTTCACTTTACTCGATACATATACAACCCGGCCTTTCTTTCTAAAGTAAAAAAAGAAGAAGAAAAAAAAGTTGTATGCGCTTGAAAATTTCATTGCGCATCAAATATAGAAACAAATGAATTTCGAGCAAATTTTTTTGTCGACTAATAAACAAACGTTAGTTTTATTGGTTGATAATTTTTTGTATAAAAAGATGTGATTTGATTTAATTATTCAAAATATCTGAAAAAAAAGAGATCGCCTTAAGCGATCTCTTTTATAACTGTAATATCAACTTTTATTTATTGTCCGCCACCGCCATTATCATCATCGTTATCACCATAATTATTATCTAAATTAAGCGGGTAACCATAGGTTTCATCATAACCGGGATAAATACCTTCTAATCTTACAGTACCTGTAACATTTGCCAATAATTTCTTTAAATCATCTACACTTTTCACGGGCTGGCCGTTCACACTTGTTATAATAAATCCTTCCTGGATACGGCTATTCTTGATCGCGCCACTGCCTAATTTCTTCACTTGTACGCCGCCATCAATTCCATTCTTCTTTGCAGTTGCTGCATCTACTGTTGCAAGCTCACCGCCTAATTTGTCTAAGGCAGCTTCGTTCTTAACGGTTTCGTAAGTGCCTGATTTATTTTTAAGGATAACAGTAGCTGTATTTTCTTTACCGTTTCTCACATAGGTAACAGTTACTTTATCACCTGGTTTATAAAGAGCAACCTGTTCCTGTAATTCAGGGCCACTGTGTATAATTGCACCATTTATTTTTGTAATGAAATCTCCCTTTTGAATACCAGCTTGTTTAGCGGCACCATCAGATGCAACATCCGTAACATAAACACCTGCACCTTCTTTAATGCCTAATTCTTTTTTCTTATCATCCGGCAATAGCTCATTAGGATAAGAGATACCAATGTAAGCTCTTTGAACTGCACCATATTTAATAAGGTCTGCAACTATCTTCTTTACAATATTTACAGGTATTGCATAGGAATAACCTGCATAAGAGCCGGTTGGTGAAGCAATCGCAGAATTAATACCGATAAGTTCCCCATTGGTGTTTATTAAAGCACCACCGCTGTTGCCCGGATTTACTGCAGCATCCGTTTGAAGAAATGATTCGATAGGAGAGTTGCCCCTGTTAATACCAATTGCTCTTGCTTTGGCACTAACAATACCTGCTGTTACTGTAACATCAAGATTTAGAGGATAACCAACAGCTAAAACCCATTGACCAAGTTTAACATCATCACTGTTGCCATAAACCAAATAGGGAAAATTGCTACCATCAATTTTAATAACGGCAAGGTCGCTGTTCATAACAGTAGATATAACTTTTGCCTTGTATGTTTTTCTGTCAGCGGTTGTAACAGTTATTTCATCTGCACCTTCTACTACGTGATTGTTGGTAACGATATATCCATCATCGCTTATCAATACACCACTACCGCTGGCACGTTGTTCGGGAATTGTTTGAACTCTTGGCCCCCCAAAGAAATCAGAAAAAGGATCATTGTCGCCAAAAAGATCAGAAAAAGGATTTCTTTGTTTTGGTAAATTGTTGGTAACCTGTTTTGCTTTTGTTCTTGTTTTAATATGTACAACTGCCGGCGTTGCAGAAGTAGCCGCAGCAGTAAAATCCATAACGTTTGCCGGTGGAGTATTACGATCAAAAAAACCTGCATAATTAACCGGTAACTTTCCGGGTTCCTGGGTGCCGGTGTAAGACTTTTGTAAAAAGTTGCTGTAACCCCAAACACTCAAAATTGCGGTAGCTGCACTTATAACAACTACGAGAATAATACTTTTGAGTTTCATCTTTTGTTTTATTTAATGTTTGACAAAGTTAAAAGGACAAATTCTATGCCTTATGGTCAGGCAAATAACAAAAGCTGTTTGATAGTCAGTGTTACGATATTTCTATTTAACAAATGTTTGACGAAGATTGTCGTAGATGCTGACAACATTACAAAGTTGATTAAAATAATTTCTTCGAAAAAAGAAATTACATCAGAGGTTATGCATGATTGGCAGAAGGAAGGTGAATGGCGGTGTTCAAATAAAATACGTGATGCTTCTTTTAATTTTCTTTTCTAAAGACCACCAATTGATTTTAATTTTTGATTAGAAAATCATCCTTTAAAAACTCAAATATACTTTGCCATTTAGTTCTGTTATTTTATAAGTTGCGATGTTTTCTGTTGCAGGACCTTCTTTCACTTGTCCGGTAGAAACATCAAAATGAGAGCCATGCCAGGGACATTGAACCGTTCCACAGATCATAGAACCACCGGCAAGAGAGCCACCTTTGTGTGTGCAACGATCATCAAAAGCCTTGTAGCCATCTTCTGTTCGTGCAAGTACTATTCTTTTTTTGTCTATATGAAGCAGTTTCATTTGATTCACTTCAAGCTCATCTGATGTTGCAACTTGATAAGGTTGTTTATGTTCAGCATTTATATATTCTTCTTTCCATTTTCCTGCATTTGCATAACGTGGATTTACACCGATTTGATTACGGTAAACAAGTGTTGCACCCATCCATCCTGTAAAAAATAAAAGAATAAAACCAATGGCTTCTAAAATGAGAATAAGCCAGTCAGCAGACTCGCTGCCTGTTTTTAATAACCATGCAACAAAAAATAAAATGAGAATAAGTGTATTTAATAAACCATGCGTAGCTGCTCTTTTTTTGCCTGAACTATTTGGCGGAACGGTAGCAAAATAATCAATTGCGCCTGGTATTGCAGCAGCTACAGCCATTATACAACCTGCAATGCCTAAATAATATCCTACTGCATGAAAGGCCTGGTTTAAAGTAATGATGAATAAAATATCAAAAACGAATGTGCCTATAAAAAATGCCAGCGGAAAAGGTATAAGCATTGGATGAATGGGATGCCCGTTTATATGTGCTCTGCTTTTCATAATGATGGTTTGTTTCTACACATCAAAAATGTTACCGAATGATGCATACAAAATAAAAGCAGTTTATTAAAAATTTTTCACTCTTAAATATTGTAGTGGTTTTGTTTCTGCAGATATATAGTTTTGTTTTCTGAAAACTTTTTTTATGGCTTTGGGCAGCAGGCGGATGAATCATTTTTTTAAAAGCAATAACGACACAGGTTTTGGTGTAAATGCTAACAGTTATGGCGGTCGTTTCATTAATAAAGATGGTAGTTTTAATCTGCGTAAAGAAGGGATTCCGGTATGGAATAGAATAAGTCTTCTTCATACGATGCTTAATATGCCGAGATGGAAATTTATTTGTCTCATCCTTATTTTTTATTTTCTTGTAAACCTTCTTTATGCATCGGTTTATGATATTATTGGTCTTAGACAGTTCACAGGCATTATTGATGGTAATCAATGGCAACGTTTTAGAGAACTGTATTTTTTCAGTACAGAAACTTTTACCACGGTTGGTTATGGACGTGTAAATCCTGTTGGCAATGCAGCCAATTTTGTTGCTTCTATTGAATCTATGACAGGCTTTTTATCTTTTGCAATTGCAACGGGTTTGATATATGCACGTTTTTCAAAACCAAGAGCATACCTGATGTTTAGCAATGAAGCGCTTATTTCTCCTTATCGGGATGGTTCCGGTTTAATGTTCAGGTTTATTTCGTATAAGCAAAATCATAATCTTACAAATGTTGAAGTGCGTGTTAACCTAAGTATAATCGAAGACGAAAACGGGATTTCAACTTATAAATTTTATGACCTGCCTTTAGAAAGAAATCGTGTAGATAGTTTACCTATGAACTTTACCGTTGTTCATCCGATAAATGAAGCAAGTCCTTTACAAAATTATACGTATGAAGATATGAAAGCTGCAGACGTTGAAGTGTATGTATTAGTACGCGCTTTCGATGATGTTTATTCAACCACTGTTTTGCAACGCACTTCTTATACTTATGATGAAATAAAATTCAATTCCAAGTTTGTTCAGATGTACCGGGAAAGCGAAGATGGAAAAACAACGATTCTTGAAATGCACAAACTGAATAAATATAATAAACTTTAAATTGATCTGAGGTTATAAGACTTTTACGCAATTCTTAACTCTGTCATCGATAATTTTTTTGACAATCTTCTGGCATATTTTCTGTTGACTTTAAGCGAATCAGTTTATAATTTTGTAAATCAGTTACTTCTCCTTCACAGAAGCATCTGAAGTTATCAAACCAACTGTAGAAACTTCATGTTGTAAACCTAAAAAACCAAAAGATGGAGAACACTATTAAACCAGTTTTTGTTAAAGCGAAAGGAAATGATCTGTTTTTGCAATTAAGAAAGGAAGTAAATGAAACAGTACGGATTTTAGAGCCAGCACGCAAGAGCTATATTATATTGAAAGCTGTATTTTTTCCATTGATTTACGTTGCTACTTATGTTATTGCTTTAATGTATGGAAATAACGTAAACATTTTATACACCTGTTATTTTCTTCTTGGCTGTTTTTTACTTCTTAATTTTTTAAACCTTATTCATGAAGCAGTTCATCACACTTTATTTCAAAACAAAAGATTGAACAACTGGTACGTGCATTTTTTTGATCTGTTAGGTGCTAACAGTTATATATGGAAGATAAGGCATATTCGCCTGCACCATAATTACCCTAATGTAATGGGCTGGGACAGTGATTTTGAGCAAAGCCCTATGGTGCGTGTTTTTCCACAGGGAACATTTTCTTCTATGCACAAATACCAGCATTTTTATTTGCCTTTTGTTTATCCGTTATACCTTTTCAATTGGCTGTTGGTACGTGACTTTAAAGATTATTTCAAAAAAGATAATCTTGTATGGAAGGTAGCAACCATTCCAACCATAGAATATGTAAAACTGTTTTTATTCAAAGCATTCTTTTTATTCTACATACTTATTTTGCCAAAGGTGGTGCTTGATATTACATGGGGACAGATGATAGCAGCGTTTTTAATAATGATGTTCACTGCCAGCATCTTTTCTCTCATTGTTTTATTATCACCCCATGCTAATACAGAAAGCGAATTTCCTATGCCGGATGAAGCTGGTAAAATGCCAAATACCTGGTTTATGCACCAGTTAAGCTGCACTAATGATGTAAAGGAAGACAACTGGTTCACACGCTTTTTCATGGGTTGTTTTAATTATCATATAGCACATCATTTGTTTCCTTCCATTAATCATGTTTATTATCCTGAAGTAACAAGGGTTATTGAAAGCTTTGCAAAAAGAAACCGGTTGCCTTACCGAAAATTTTCACTCACAACTTCCCTGCTGAACCATTATCGGTTGCTAAAGAAGAATGCGTTGCATGAAAATATTTTTGAAGAAACAATGTAAGATTTGAGGTGCCTGATTAAATTATAAAGTGTCTGGCCTTTAAGTGTCAGACACTTTTATTTATGGGTGAGTGTATCTGAAAAATGAGAATAATATATAGTGTTATTGGTTTGTTTTTTGTGTTTTGAAAAGAAAGCTTTTTTATGAGTACAGATAATAATGAAGAAAAGAAAGAGGTAAACATAAAAGGTTCAAATACAGTGAAAGATCCCGATGAATGGACAACAGGTGATGAACC